>NZ_JBAUSA010001231.1:0-2867 GCF_049581465.1 Caballeronia sp.
CCGTACTGCACCACATACACCACCGGGTAAGACATCGCCCCTTTCCACGACAAGGGGACTTTGAACACAAAGACAGCGTTGAACCAATAGGCGAAGACGACGCCGCAGCAATACGCCACAAGATACGCGACCTGGTACGGGACAACGCGCTTGAGCAGCAGGTATATAACGTACGTAAAACCCGTATTTGCCGCACCGCCCACGATAAAGCGCAATTTCCGTCGCCACGCTTCGCTCAACGGGAAAATGCCGACGCTCACGCCTCGTTACCCGTGACGCGTTGGAACTCTGCGTAATCGTTGATGTAGTCGTCCCGCTCGTAGTAGTGCGAGGTAAATACGAGCAAGACCGCGTCATCGGAATACTTGTATTGCGTGCCCCATGTCAGCGGCGGCAGATGCAGGCCGATGTCAGGCGTATCGAGCTTCAGTTCACGACGCGATTTGCCATCGTCGACCAACACCGAACAATGACCCTTTACACAAACGAGGAACTGATGACATTCGCGATGCGCATGCTCGCCTCTCACCTTGTCGGCGGGAACGTTGAATACTGCGAAGTATCGCTTCACCTCGAACGGGATGTCGCGCGCAAACTCACCCACGGCAAGATCGCCACGAGAATCGCTGAACCGCTTCAGTCGATTTAACGTGACCGCGCCGACGCCGACTGGCCGCGGCCATTCACCAGACGCCTGCGACGATTTCGGCAACGACACCTTCGCGTCGACATTCTCTACGTAGCCGACCACCCGCGCGGGTGAGCCTGTCACGATAGCGAATTGCGGCACGGACTTCGTGACCACTGCGCCCGCACCGACCATCGCGCCGGCGCCAATCGTAATGCCGGGCAGCAAGACGGCCCCGCCGCCGACTGATGCGCCCTTCTCGATCACCGTCTGCGCGAATGCTTCGGGATAAACCTTCGAGCGGGGAAATTTGTCATTGGTGAACGTGACGTTCGGTCCAATGAATGCGTCATCTTCTATTCGAATGCCATCCCAAAGATAAACGCCCGATTTGACCGTGACGCGGTCACCGATCACGACATCATTTTCGACAAGGCAATGGGAGCACAAATTGACGTCGCTGCCGATTCTCGCCTCTGGGAGAACAACCACGTATTGCCAGACGCGCGTTCCGTCGCCAATCGACGATGACTTTACGTCTGCGGTCTCATGAATGAATGCGGGGTTAGACATCGGCGTCTCCAGTATTTTTCAGCCACATTGAAACCACGGCCAGTGGGCGCTGCTTGCTGTTTTCGTAGGCTCGCCAGGCGTAAGTGCCGACCAGTCCGAGTCCCAGCAAATTCAATCCACCGAGCACGAGCACCACCAGCATCGTTGCTGCATATCCCGGCACTGTAATCGCACCTGAAATCCGGGCAATGAGAATTAGGATGCCGAGCAGTATCGATACGAGCGAACCGAAGGCGCCGAGACGAATCAACAGACGTATCGGGTAGTCCGTGAAGGCGAACACGCTATCGAGCATGTAGTCGACCTTCTTGCGAAACGTCCACGCCGACACACCTTCTTGCCGCAGTTGCCGCTCATATCCACACAGCTTGCGGCGAAATCCGAGCCAGAAAATCAGCGCGATAAGCGACGATCGCGACTCTTCCAGCTTAAGCAATTGATCGCGAAAAACGCGATTGCAGCCGAACACATCGACGCCGCCTTCCGGCATTTCGTGCACGACCAGTTTGCGATAAAGCTGCCAGAACATGCTCGAAGCGATCCGCGACATGAGCGGGTCGTTTCGCGCAATGCGGGTTCCGATCACGACGTCACATTCGTCCGCTGACAGCGCCGTAAAAAACTGGACCAGCAACTCGGGCGGTTCCTGTAAATCAGCGGCCATCACTCCGTAGAACTCGCCACGCGCCGCAGCCAGTCCCGTTCGGATCGCCGGGAACGAGCCGAAATTGCGCGAATGCGCAAGCAGTTGCACGGGAAAGTCCACCGTTGCAATCGCTTCACGCAATAGTTCGAAGGATCGGTCTGGACTGCCGTCGACAACAAGAACCGCCTCCATATGGCCGTTAAGGTCGCGGTTCATCGACACAAGCGCGTCGATCAGACGCGGTATGGACGCCTCGTTCTTGTAGACGGGTATGACGACCGAATACTTCATGCCGGCCAGCCATTGACGGCCGCAATCACGCGATCGGTCGCGTCATCTGTCATTTCCGGATAACACGGCAAGGTAAGGATCTCGGCGGCAAGACGCTCGGTGTTGGGCAAGCGAACGCCGGCAAATTCCTCGCCGAAAACCGGCTGGCGATAGTCAGGAATGGGGTAATGCACATCCGAGGCAATGTCATGCTGGCGGAGATGCTCGCGCAGGGAGTCGCGCGCCGGGCTGCGAACGACGTACAGATGGGCGACATATTCATCGCCCCCGGCCGAAGGCAAGACCAGCGCGTTGTTCTTGATGCCCGCGCTGTAGCGTTTGGCGATCTCGCGGCGGCGAACGTTTGCTTCATCGAGGAACGGCAACAAATCCTTCAGGATGGCAGCCTGGATTTCATCGAGACGGCTGTTTTTTCCGCCCGGCACTTCGACCGAATACTTCGATGTCCATCCGTATTGACGCAGGTGTCCGACCTTCTCAGCGAGCTGCGCGCTGTTCGTGACCACTGCCCCGCCGTCACCCAGCGCGCCGAGATTTTTCGTCGGGTAGAAACTGAAGCTTGAAATATCGCCGAACGTGCCGACCCGCCGACCTGCGATGCGCGCGCCATGAGCCTGCGCGCAGTCCTCGAGAAGCGGCACTTTGTGCTCCGCGCAAAGCTGCGCGATCTCCACAATTTCCGGCGCGGCGAGGCCATAAAGGTGCGTCACGACGACCGCTTTCGCACCC
>NZ_JBAUSA010001232.1:0-6068 GCF_049581465.1 Caballeronia sp.
GTCGAACACCCTCCTCAAGCTCCAGCGACGCGCATACGCTTCGCCTCAACGGCCCTAACCCACCTGGGCTGTGCGAAGTTTGGCGCGGGATGGATAAGCGTGGAGCATGTGCTTTGGTGATGGGAGAACGCGAATTATGTTGTTGTACGGCCGTCGAGGCGAAGCGTGTGCGCGCCACTTGCGAGAAAGATCGGTGTTTAACTGCCGGTTGTGGCTGCGGGAGCCGTACTACGTTTGGGCCAAAAACCTGAAATGCGCAACGACGACACTTAAATATTAGCGGTTTAAACGCGTTTCTTTGCTTCGTTTCTTTTCGCGTTTGAAAAGAAATGAAGTCCCGCCCCGGATAGGGGCTAACAGTAATAAGCAAGAAAATCCGACTTAAGCAGAACGACCACGCCAGCAGAAGGACTCTATCCTACCCCTACACTCGCCGCGTACAGCACCCCGTCCTACAGCACCCCGCTCGCGGCCGAATTGGCGTCGTCCATGATTTCCTCGGCGAGCGCCAGCGCCGCACTCGCCGCTGGCGAGTGTGTTCGCTCAGCCAACGATACGAGCGCAAATTCCAGACTCAACTTAGGCGGATGAGTGAGCCGGATCGGCACGAGGTGCTGGGCTTCGAGCTCGCGCCGGACCGCCGAGGCGGTCGCGAACAAGACCGCGTCCGTCCTGGCCACAACCTGTTTGAGCACGGCAACGTCGTTGCACTCGACCTGCAACGGGATCTCTTCATGCGCGTGATACTTGAGCAAGCGATGCAGCGCGTCCTTCATAAACATAGGCAACGACACCGAAACGAGCGGAAAGTCCCGCATGGCGGACAGCGACACCGGGCCGCGTGCCAGCAACGGATGATCCGGCCGCGCGAACCATCCGCCCTCATGACGCGGCAACCGACGCAACGCTATGTCCGGCGTAACGGGCGGCACGCGCCGGTCCGCCACCACAAAATCAACCCGCTCCGCGCGCAATTTTTGTATCAGCTCGTCGCCGTCGCATAGCTCCACCACGACTTTGATCTTGGGAAAGCGCCGTGAAAATTCGACGAGCAAATCTGGCAGCAGCACGACTGCAGCATAGGGGCCGAGGCCGATCCGCACCTCGCCGAGCTCATGCGCCTTCAGCAATTCGACATCGCGGAACATGCACCGCGTTTCGAACAGGACGCGCCGGGCGCGCTCGACCAGGAGACGGCCGGCCGCCGTCAGCGCAACCCCTCGGGCAGCACGGTCGAAGAGCTTCATGCCGATTTCATCCTCGAGCACCTGGATACTGCGGCTGAGCGCGGGCTGGCTGAGATGGACGCGGCCAGCCGCACGGGCGAAACTTCCTTCTTCGGCAAGCGCCACCAGATGCGAAAGCCGCCGCGAATTGATTTCATGCATTGTTTGCATCGTCCCAATAAAGAGAATGCACTTGAACTATTGCGTTATACCACCTCAAATGGCGCAAACACGCGCACTGGATCGCCTCGATAACAACGGCCCATTCGCTGACCACCCCGCTGGGTCATCCTGAGGAGCATTAAATGTTTAACATAAAAGAGTCCGGGTTCGTGCTGAGCCACTCACCTCCTGTCGCGACAGCGAGCCGGCAGCGCTGGGTGATCGTTGCATCACTCTTTCTCTTCATGGCGATCAATTTCGCCGACAAGGCCGTGCTTGGCCTCGTCGCGGTGCCGCTCATGCACGACATGCAACTGACGCACGCCCAGTTCGGAATGGTCGGGAGTGCTTTCTTCCTGCTTTTCGCCCTATCGGGTGTCGGCATCGGCCTGGTTGCGGACCGGCTCAACGTCAAGTGGCTGCTGGCAGGCCTCGCGCTGGTGTGGACGGTCGCGCAGTTGCCGCTTGCGTGGCCGACGAGTCTAGCCGTGCTGCTCGCGTGTCGCATCCTGCTCGGCGCAGGCGAAGGTCCTGCGTCGCCGCTTGCACTGCATGTCGTGTACACGTGGTTTGAAGATCATGAACGCAGCCTCCCCACCACCATTGTCCAGCAGGGTGCAACAACAGGCATCATCCTCGCGGGCCCGGTGCTCACTTTCATTGCACAACGCTGGTACTGGCACGCGGCGTTCCTGACCCTGGGCGTGGTCGGCGTGTTGTGGACGATCCTTTGGCTGTGTGTCGGAAAGAGCGGTAATGTGCGCGGGCCGCGGCCGCACGCGAGCGCATCGCGTACCGCCCCGCTTCCTGTACACGTTCGCGCAAGCTATGGTCGTCTGCTCACCGACCGCACCGTAATCGGCACGCTGCTGCAGGGGCTTGTGGGTTATTCAGTGATTGCGATCGGCGTCATCTGGGTACCCAGTTATTTTCGCGCGGCACTAGGGTACAGCGCGACCGAAGCCGGCTGGTACTTTGCGCTGCAAGTGGCGGCGCAGATTCCCATCGGACTCGCGCTGGCCGTGCTGTCGCATCGATTGCTCGCTCGCGGCGTATCGACCAAGGTGGCGCGCGGGGCTCTGGTCAGTAGCGCGTGTGTCGTGAGCGGGATTGCTTACTGCATGCTTCATTTCGATGCCCCGCCGCTCGTCAAAGTCGCAGTGATGGCGCTCGGGAGCGCGCTGGCCCTGCAGGTCTTCACGTTCGGCCCGCTGCTCGTGGCCGAAGTGACGCCGGATTCCCGGCGCGGCGCAATGCTCGCCATCACCAATTCGATTGCGACGCTGGCAGGGCTGGTTGCGCCTGCGGGAATGGGTAAGCTGCTTGGCGCAGTGGCGAATAACCAGGGCTATGAAATTGGCTTCGCCATCACGGGAGTGCTGTTGATCGCAGTGGGCGCGGCGGGATTTCTGCTTCTCGATCCGCAGCGCTCATATCAGCGCCTGCAGCAATTGTCCGGTGCCTGACGATGCGGCCTCAAGAGAAAGTGAAGGTGAAAGTGAAGGTCAAGGTGAAAGTGAAAGTGAAAGCCCAACCGTTACCATGAGCGCGGGGGCCGGCACCCGGGTTCCCGGCTTGGGCTATGGATGGACACTCGTCTACAAGAAGGTGCTGTACTCCGTGCCGTTCACGCTGGCCGGCAAGCAGTTGTGCCTGAAGGTCACCGACACGGCTAATGGCTCTGATCGGCACCTGATCGCCGCCAGCCGGAGACACCCCGCCGTCGTTTCCCATTCCTTCGCAGCCAGCTAACGTTGGCTCATCCGTTCGGATTCACCGAACACTTCTCCACGGCGAACGCCGAAAGACCGAAAGTTGGGCGCCCCTCGCCCCGCGACGCCGTGAATCCATGGCCGTCATTTCCCATTTACTGAATCAGCGCTCACCGCTCACTAAATACGGTGACTGTGCCCGTGCGTGCCTCTCAAAAAACCCTAGCGGATCTCCTTTTGTTTTTGCCGGTGATGGCGTTGCCGCGCGCAGATCTGCTGTCATGGGGGTGGCGCCTGCCGTTCCTGGCGAGCCTGGTCATGGTCCTGATCGGCGGTTTCCTGCGTTCGCGTGTCTCCGAAACGCCGGCGTTCAGGCGCCTTCGCGCGCAGCGCAAGACGTCAAAGCTGCCTGTACGAGACGTCTTCAAATATTTTCGGCGCGAGTTGCTTGTCGCAGCCGGCCTGAAGATGAGTGAGGTCGCATGGCCGGGCGTGCTAGGCGCGTTTGCTGTGACCTTCGTCCATCAAAAGTTTGGGATGTCGGATAGCGTGATTGTTACGGCGGTGCTGATCGCCGCATGCTGCGAACTCATCTGCATGCCCCTGGTCGGCGCACTGGCGGACAAGGTTGGACGTAACAAGGTCTACGTGGCCGGGATTATCGGCGCCGCGATTTTGGCATTTCCCGTCATGTGGCTGCTTGACTCAAGAAGCGTCCCACTTGTGTCGCTCGCGGTGGTCATCGGCATGGTCATGACGCAGGGCATAATGTTCGCACTTCAAGCCAGTGTGATTCCTGAATTGTTTGGGACCGCTGTCCGTTACAGCGGAGTTTCACTCGGCTTCCAGATTGGCGCCGCAATTTCCGGCGGCTTGACGCCGCTGATTGCGACGGGACTGGTGCACGCGGCATCCGGTAGCGTATGGCCGGTTTCGGTTTATCTGCTCCTGCTTTCGGTGCTCAGCCTCGCGGCGTTTTCTTCAATACGCAAGCGAACAAAGGTCTCAACTTTATATGACTGAAGTTTCAAAAGTCGGGGTATCGGCTAAGGGCGATCGCTCTTCAACCGGGAACGTGGCGGCCTTGGGCAAACGGGCTCTTTTCCTTCGAAAGCAAAAGGGCTTGAGCCTCGATGAGTTAGCAGCAGCATCGGGTTTGACGAAAGGGTATTTGTCAAAGGTGGAGCGTGGTCTATCGGTGCCGTCTATTTCGACTGCGTTGCGGCTGGCCCAGTGCTTTGGCCTCAGCGTGGGCCAATTGCTTGGCGACGAGGAAATCGAGGAGGCCATCACCGTAGTGCGCAAGGATAAACGCAGACCCTTCATGCGCGAGGGTTCGCCATTGGATAGCAACTATGAATCCATGGCAGGCCACAAGACACTGCGGGCGATGGAACCGTTCATCATGCGGCCGCCGCACGAGTTTGAAGACGACAGGATGTTCCAGCACGTGGGCGAGGAGTTTATGTTCGTGCTGCGAGGAACGGTCGAACTTGAGTTCCCGGCGCGTCGTGTCAGGTTGGAAGAAGGCGATTCGATCTATTTCGACGCGCACACCCTGCACAGGACGCGCTGCATTGGAGACGGGGCAGAAGTGCTTGTCGTTGTGCACTCTCCAGTCGAAACCTGATAATTATCAAATGACACAAAGTTTCATCTGTGATACTTTTATAAGTATCATCAAGGAGATGGACTATGAGCACCGTACAGATTCGAGAAAAAGATGAGTATTTGAAGAAAACCGCCGTAAACGTTGAGAAGCATCTTGCGATTCCGGAATGGAGCCTGAAGGAAAAACTGGCGCTATCCGCGCGCATGCTCGCGGTCGACGGGCATGACTCCGGATTGGCCGGCCAATTGACCGCACGCGCCAGCGCTCCCGGAACCTACTGGATGCTGCGCTTTGGCCTGGGTCTTGAGGAAACGACGCCCGAAAACCTGCTTCTGGTGGACGACGATCTCAATGTGCTGGAGGGTGTTGGGATGTCTAACCCGTCCAACCGCTTCCATCTTTGGATTTATCGGCATCGCGCAGACGTCAATAGCGTCATCCACACCCACCCCCCGCATGTGTCAGCCCTTTCGATGATCGGCGTTCCCCTCGAAGTGGCGCACATGGACACGTCGATGTTCTATGAGGACTGCGCGTGGCTGCCGAAGTGGCCCGGCGTGCCGGTCGGCGATGACGAGGGACGCATCATTACGGACGCACTGGGCTCCAAGCGCAGCATCCTTCTGGCCAACCACGGTCAGTTGTGCGCGTGTGGAACGGTTGAAGAAGCGACGGTGATGGCTTTGTTTTTTGAGCGTGCAGCCAAACTGCAACTGATGGCGCGAAGCGCTGGCGAAATTCAGGCTATTGACCCGGCGCTCGCCAGGGAGGCGCACGACTATCGGTTAAAACCTCGCACCATTGGTGCAACGTTTGCCTACTACGCGCGACGAGTCCTGAAGCTGGAGCCGACCCTGCTGGACCCGGTTGGCGAGGCGTAGGTCGCTCGCACATTCGCAGGAATAACGTAGGAGTCGAAAGTGTCGGCACTGCAGGGCGGCGTGAAATCCAGGTCATATAGTCAGAAAGAATGTTTCCGGAGCTATTAGATGTCGCTTAATAGCTCCGATATCTTTCAGCGCATCGCGGAGGGCGACCTCACAGGCCGCATCGAAGTGACGAGCGACAATGAAATGGGCAAGCTCGCCGCCGCGCTGCGCAAGATGCAGGATTCCCTGATATTGACCGTCAATGCAGTCCGTCAGGGTACCGAAGCGATCGACACCGGCGTGAGTGAAATCGCCGCCGGCAACACTGACCTGTCGCAACGTACCGAAGAGCAGGCGGCTTCGCTCGAAGAGACTGCTGCTAGCATTGAAGAGCTAACCTCCACCGTCAAGCAGACTGCCGAGAACGTCAACCAGGCGAGCTCGCTCGCGCAAGGGGCGTCGACGCTGGCGGCGCAGGGTGGCGAAC
>NZ_JBAUSA010001233.1:0-2912 GCF_049581465.1 Caballeronia sp.
GGCGCAAACGGTGCGTGAGCGCGTTGAGAAACAGACCGAAGCGCTCGACCCGGTTCGCCGAATCGTGAAAGCCTTCAATACCGTCCACCACTAGCCGCGACGCTCCGGTGTGCTTGACCAGCGCGACCAGCCGGGCCGCGAGTTCGTCGATTGCGAGCTCCACCGCTGGTTGCCATTCAATGATCAGGCGAGCGTCGGCGACGGCGTCGGCAAGATGTATCGACACAGACGCCGCTTTGGCGATCAGCCGTTCTGGCGATTCGTAGAAGCCGAAGTACACACAGCGTTCGCCGTTTGCCACACCCGCTTCGAGAAACTTCAGCGCGAGCAGCGTCTTCCCAATACCCGATGGCCCGATCAGCGTGGTCGTCGATCCCTTCACCACGCCGCCGCAGAGCATGGCGTCGAAGTCGGCCAGGCCGAACGCGAGCTTCGACGTCAGGTCCGGCTTGGCCTCCGCCAGCCACGCGCGCGCTTCGAGGCGCGGGAAGGTGACCAATCCGTCGGCGGTGATCCTGAAATAGTGACGCCCCAGCAGAGGGTCGCGGGCGCGCAGCTTGTGCACTTCGATTTCGCGTGCGCGCCGCATGCCGGTAGGAAATCGGTTCAACTCGATCAGGCCGTCCACCAGCGTGTGTTCCGGATGCGGATCGTTGCCCGACAGGGGCGCGAGGATCAGTGTGGTGCAACCCGCCGCCGTCACGAACGCACTCAACTCGTGGATGAATTGCGACAACTCAAGCTCGGTCGAACTGAATTCGCGCGCGCTGCGGAAGCCGTCGACGACCATGAAGCGCGGCCGGGTCGTCCTGATGGTCGACGCGATCAGCGCGAGAAAACCGTTCAGGCCTTCGCGCATCAGTTCGTGATAGCCGCTGACGAACAGCATCTTGTCCGAAATGGCGTCGGCGTTATAAAACGACAAACCCTTGAGATGCGAGAGCAGCTTCGAATGCGATTCGGCGATCAGCGTGATGTACAAGACCGTGTCGCCCTCGGCCACGCGATGAAAACCGATCTGCGCCGAGAGAATGGTCTTGCCCGCGCCAGCCATGCCTTCGATCAGGTACAGCCCGCCTTTGACAAGACCGCCGCCGAGTATTTCATCGAGGCCGGGTACGCCGGTCGTCAAGTTACTTGCATCGCTCGGAAGTTGGCCGGAGTCGGTTTCATGTTCAGTCATGGATGTCCCTCACGCCAGATGGCCGACGGGCCTTGTGTCGTTCAACATCGGTCTATCGCCGAGAAGAGGCGGCACACCGGACTTTGTGAATTTTTATGTCACCAAGGGGGATGTGGTTTTGGAAACCGCGTCGTTTCAAAGAACCAACGGCGCATTTTTCGGGCCTGCCGGGCGTTTGATCGCTTTGCGCTGGATCAACTGGCACGGAGATACAACCCGACTGGTCCTCGTGGCTAGGAGGTATTAGGAACTCGCTCATGGTTCGCGCGACCAGGGCATGGTCTCATCGATGTTTGGCGCACGCGGCGTTTAACGTCACCTGCGCGCACTCTTTTTCCTAGCCTGTCACGAGTCCATGGTTGTCCGGGTCGTTCGCGCACGGGCAATTTGCTGTGAGGCTTGTCATGCCGGGTTTTCGTATTCGTTGCTCTTTTTATGTTGCTGTTATCGCCGCACTCGCAGGCTCGCTTCAGGTTGACGCCTGCATGGCGGCGCGCTCTATCGATCCGAAAATCTATTCGAGCGCAGCATGGACATTCAAAGCGGATCGGGGCATCTTCTCAGCCGTTCCAAAACAACAAGTGGATCCGCGCATCTTTTCACCCATCGGCGGTGTACCCAACCAGCAGGTTCACAACCCGGTTCAGGATTATGTCCGGCCACGCCACAATCTATAAAAACACGCCAGGAATTGTCCTAATCGACGTGCATCGCCGATAAACGTGTTGCACATAGAATGCGTGTGTCACGCATTTCCCGATTTGCCATTTCTATCTGCCATAATTCCGGTGCTTTCGCATTTCTACATTTGCGTTCAACCCGGAAATTCCATGAACTCCAACAACACCTCGAGAGGCGCGGCGCTTGTCCTGGGATGCTTCATCCTGTGCAGCGGAGCTTTCGCTGCCGTGTCTGTGGCGCCCGCGCAAGGGGCGGCCCCAACAGCCGACGCGCTCGGCGACGCGAGCACGCGGCGCAGTCTCCTCACCAATGGCGCGGCCGACGAACCGCAAGCCACGGTGAATGGCAATATCGCAGAACTGCAGCAAATGATTCGCGATGGCAAGGTAACCGAATTGCGCACCACCTATAACGGAAGTTATGGTGCCAGCATGTTGTTTTACCCGGACGAAATGACGTTTTATATCGCGTTGTTTCAGCAAAAGAAATTTTGGCGCGTGATCAAGACGCAAGTCGACGCGCGAGCTGAAACGGTGTACGCGGACTTCTCAAAGAACACCGCTGCACTTGCCGATTCAGAAATCCGCCGGACCAAACTCGAAGCGGAGAAGAGCTTTGCGGATCGACTGATCGGCGTTCAGCAAACGCGTGCGAATCGTTTGCAAGCCGATCTCGATGTCGCGCGCGCGCAGCAGAGCCAGGTGGCCGACCGGCAGCAAGAGCAACAAGAAGCGATTCGCTCATTGCGGGCCGAACAGGATACCGCGCAAGCGCAATTGCGCGCATTGCAATCCAAGGTTCAGGATCTTCAACGCGAGTCCGACACCGACATCTTGCCAATACCCGTATCGAAATAATCGGGGCAAGCAATCGCTTCGTGCTGGATTGTTGAAAATTGTTGCAACTCATAGAAGCACGTTGCAATCGATAGAAAAAGCGGCCGCATTGCGGCCGCTTCGCATTTCGCGAATAGCAATCTCGCGCCCAAATCTTTCTAATCATTCACCTTTCTTCAACGTTTCCTAACTCGTTCGATACTGTTTCGATA
>NZ_JBAUSA010001234.1:0-5037 GCF_049581465.1 Caballeronia sp.
AGAAGCCGAACAGGAAGAAGTCGAACTGCTCCAGGAAGTTGCCTGCCGTCACGCGTAGCACGGCGGATGCCTTCGATTGCCCGGGGGCCAGCGGGGGTGAGGAGGGATGCATCGAGTTGTCTCCAGAAATTTTGAACTTGCGGTGTTCGGGCGATTTGTTGTTTGTCGAATATTCGCCCGAACCACATGAAACGATAAGTGCTATTTTCGAAACGATTGATGTCCGTTTGTTATCAGTGTCAGGGAAGCGCTCAAGCTACAAAGCGGCACTGGGACGCGGGCGTTCGGGTGTCCATATTGCGCCCCCGGTTCAGGTGATCGTCGATTTCCGCCGCGCATCCGAGCATGCGGGGATAAAGGAAGATCGTAAACGCGGCAGTTTCCAGATCGGTCTTGGTCAGTTCACCACGTCGCAGCGGCTGCCACAGCATCTTCAGCAGCAGCGCTGCGATCACCGCATCGACGTTGACGCAATAGACGTTGCGGGACACGCCGGCATCGAACAACGCCTGCACAAGTTCGCGATAGAACGCATGGAACACGTTGTATTCCCCGCGCTTCTCGCACAGGTCCGCGATGAACACTTCGCGCGGGTCGTTGTTGACCGGCCTGTCCTTGAAAACGGGATGGTTCACGCCCGGCAGCTTCGCGATGTCGAGGCTGCCGGCATGCTTCTGCCGGGCTTTGTACTGCGCATACCGCTCGACCGAGCGCTCGGCCAGCGAGCGCAGGTCCACACCATTTGCAGGGTCGGAAGGATCGGCGAGGCCGCTGTCCCCGAACGCTTCGATCAAGAACGCGATGCCCTCATAGCCGTTACCGCCATGCGTGTAGCCGGTATGCGTGAGAAAGCCGACCAGCGCCTTGTTCAGTTGCACTCGCTCTGGACTTTCCGGGCCGTCGGCCGATACCGCGCCTTTCGCACCCTGCGCCGAGATGGCTCCTGGACCGTTGGTGAGCAGCAGACCGACGAGCGTCTTGAAAGCGAACAGATCGTCGGGCCCGGGCTCGACGTTGAACAGCGCGGCAAAGCAGATTTCCGTGAGGCTGTGTTTGTTCAGCAAAGCTTGCGTGGTAAAGCCGCAGAAGCCGTCTGGACGGTGTCGCGAGGCGTCCGCCGATGCGCCGATCAGCGTCCCGAACAGGATGGTCCACCAGGGCAGGCTTTCGGCCGTAACGCGCGAGATGCGCTTGCGCATCAGCGGTCCCCATGCGAGCGTCGCGGTGATTGCGGCCAGTACCGCGTCGGCCGTCGGGTGATCAGGCTGAGACGCGAGCCAGCGGACGAGGACCGACTGTGCCCCACGCTCGGCGAGTCCCGCGAGCATCGCCTCAGCGCGCGGATCGCTTGAGTCTTCGAAAAACGGCTCGCTGCCGCTTGCGTCGATCCGGGCGATGTCGAAGTTCTCATCGAGCGCGCTCGTAAGGCCGGCTGCCGAGAAGTGATCGATCATCCATTTCGCGGCATCCCGAGCCGCTCGCTGGCGATTCGGTCCGATGATCGAAGCCGCGGCGGCCAGGATCGCGTTGGGCGCGTTTCCGGCCTCGCGAGCGGCTTGCGCCGCCGCGAGTTCCGGCGTTCCGTGCAGATTGACGAACGCGGCGATCGCGACATCGATGAGCTTCTCGTCGTTCCCGCCGCCGAACTCGTGAAGCAGGGCAAGGCTGACGTTCGCTTCGAGCGAATGCGTCGCTGCGTCGAGCATTGAGGCGCCATGCAGGCTGCTGACCTGCGTTTTCGCATCCATCTGCGAAGCGCCCGATGCGTCCTTGAGCGCCTGACGCGGCGCAATCGCCCCGACTTGCCGATTAACCTGCAAGACCTGCTCGTCATAGGGGGCGACCGCACCGACCACGGGAATCGCAAGGCCGGACGGAAGCTGGATGCCCTGGTCGGAGCCGAACCACGGCTTGAGCGCGAGACTGCCTTCGGGCTCGAAGTCGGGCATCGTCGCGTTGGCGCGCATCACGGCAGTCAACGCAGCCGGGATATGCGCGATGTTCGTGACGACCGCGCCCCTAGCCGAGCAGCACGGATCGTCGAGCGTGAAGAGCCGGTCCACGCCGAACTTCTCCATGAACCAGCGTTCCTTGGCTTGCGCGTCGTCGGAGCCGCCGGACATCGCGCCCGCATGGCCGACCGCTCGCGTCAGTCGGCTCTTCCATCGGCCCACCACGCAGGCGACCACCGGTTTCGTGAAGGCCGCATCGGCCTCGTAGTAGCCGCCTGGTTCGCAATAGAGCACGGCGGCCTTGCTGCGCGCATCATTGGCGAGCGCAAAGGCAAATTCCGGTGCGGCATAGTGGATGTAGACGTCCTTGCCGCTTGAGATGACAGTCGACGTGCCCCAGCCACTCATGCGCAGGTACTGCGCGATTGTCGTGCTAAAGCCGCCGGAGTTCGAGAAGATGGCGATCGATCCCTCGCGCAATGAATCGTCCGGACTATCGCCGCCGAGTGCTCCGCCGATTCTCACGCGATTCCACGAGTCGGCGACGCCGAGCCCGTTTGCCCCGAAAATGTCGATGCCCGCTTGCTGCCCCATAGCGCGAATTTCGCGAGCGTCGTGCACGGCGATCTTCTCGGTGATGATGAAAATCTTCTTCAGATCGGGATTGACGCGGATCAGTTCGGCGACGCCGTCGCGGGCTGCCGATGGCGGTAGATAGACCACGCCGCAGTTGAACCGGTGCCCCGCTTCCAGACCCTCGCGGACGTTGTTGTAAACCGGAATATCGCCGATAGATGTGGCGAGCACTTGGCCGCCCTTGCCCGGCGCCGTGCCGAAGACAATATTGCCGCCTGAGAATGCATGACTGACGGGGGTCACGTCCGAGGACTCACCGCCCAGGATGTTAAGTACGCACACGCGATCGTCGCGCGTGGCGATCTGCGCGAGCGAGTTGACGCCAACGAAATATTTGAACTGGTTGCTGGTTTGCTTGTACATGTCGCTCTCCTCAGGCTTGAGCCGTTTCGGTTTCGGTTTCGGTCGCGGGCGCACCGATCCGTGCCGCGATCTCGGCTCGCCCGCCGGCGCGCATCCACGCATCTGCCTGCCGTGCGTACTGGATGACCTCACTGATGTCGGAATCGAATCCGAACAGCCGGTACGGCAGGCCGAGCGAGTCGCATGTATCCCTCAGCGCGGCCATCCCTCGCACGAGGTTCGGCCCTCCGCGGCCGAGCACCACGTAAAGCGGCGTTGGCCCATGCTCACTGAAGTGTTCGCGAAGAGCATCGGCCATCGCTCGCAGCGTCTCGAAGATGTCGGTGTTATTCGACTTGCCGCCGATGATGAAAAGCACATTCGACTGCTTGAGCCAGTGCCTGAAGCAGATTCGGGCCACTTCCTTCATCTTCGCGTAAGGCGGATTGCCGCCGAAATCCGACGAGATGATCGCGGCGTCGCCGAGCATTTCAGTCACGAGCGAATTGGCGCCGCCTCCGAAGGTCGGCGCGAGGATTGTTCCCTTGTCGTTGATCACGTACACGTCGCTCTGCCCCTGGTGGGTGCGAAGCTGATTGATCTCCTGTTCGAAATCGGAGTAATCCGCGGAGAACAGATGAGGCGGCAATCCGAGGCGCGCCCAGCGTGGATCGTCGCGATCGAAGCCGCACTTGAAGTCGCAGGCAACCGGCGTGAGGCGTCCGTTCTTGTCTTCGCGCATGCGGATCGGATTCAGTTCCAGCGTAGTCATGCCGAAGTCGTGAAAAAGCTCCCAGAGTTTCGGCAACTGCTGAACCAGCGGCGAGATGATTTCCTTCGGCGCACCGATCTCGCTAAGCGCATTCGCGACGACGAACGCCTTCAGGCCGGTCAGCGCATCGAACGGCACCATCGCCACATGCTTCGGATCGACCTCTTCGATGTCCATGCCGCCCATGTGCGAAAGCGTCATGGTCGGCGCGCGAAAGCGGGTGGAATCGGTGATCGAGAAGTAGACCTCGTGTTTGGCCGGGACGCCAGCTTCGAACGTCACGCCATTCGCCTTCGCTTTCAGGTGCCCGACCGTGTGCTCGGCGAAGTACAGCCGTTCCTTTTCGGCCAGCGCTGTCTTCAGATCGGTCGCGCGGCCCAGCAAGCCCGCCTTGCCCTTCTTGCCGACTCCGCCCTTGAAGACCGGCTTGATGAAGATCTGACGATGACGATCGATCATCGTCTTGATTTCCTCCTCGCTGGCGCTCGGGCCGAGGATCTCACTCGCTGGGAATCCGACGAATTGCAATAGGCGCGCGCCGTGCAACATACCGGTGATTTGCATGAAGTTGTCTCCTGAAGGGCATTGCGTTGACAAGAACGGGTGTTCGGATTGGTCGTAAGGTGAAAGCGCCAGTTGACAAGCGGCCGCGACGCCAACTGCGTTCGGATACCGTGGCCTGATGTGTGTTGAGTTGACCGGTGCTCGAACCGGCTGGGGCGTGAAGCTACGCGGCCCGAGGGGCGATCGTTAGCCGCTCCGGGGGCGCCTTGCGTCGTACATAGCCTTGTCTCCTATGCGTTTTACTTTCGTTCTGATCTCGCTGGGATCTTGAGTACAGATACTCACGCAAACGGGGCTACGCGATAAGTGCATTTTTTCGAAGTATTGATGTTCTGCGGTTATCAATGTACCTGGACGAAACGTGGCATCACCGCCATGTTCCTCTCCGCTGCCTGTCGTGGCAGTCGAGTCAGGGGTCCAATCTGTGAAGTGACTTCAGTTGATGGTCCGCTGTGGGTGAATGAAGCGACATTCGACGTTTGCCAAAGACTGTTGTCAAAGAGAGTGAACCAAATCGTGGGAGGCCAATTCGCGCCGCTCGGCGTGCACTCGGCCAGTTTGCAGCTGCAGAAGTCTTGGTCAATACGGCAAGTTTCTTAACCGAGAATTCTTCGTTGAGAACAGCAACTCTGATCTGTGCCAGGCAGTACGCTCCCTCGTCCGTCGATCGCATTTGTTGCTGCTTCGCCATGCGATGGCTGACCACCAGGTTCACCGCGGACTCGGCAATGCTGCTGCTGATCGGTAGCCCTTTTTGATATCGCATGCCAT
>NZ_JBAUSA010001235.1:0-3318 GCF_049581465.1 Caballeronia sp.
TTCCGCTTTTTGTCGGACGACCCAAATCGATCAAGGCTCTCGAGGCTGCGATGGAAGGCGGCAAGCACATCATGCTTGTTGCTCAAAAAACGGCGGCGAAGGACGAGCCGACCGAAAAGGACATGTACGAAGTAGGGTGCATAGCGAACATCCTGCAAATGCTGAAGCTTCCGGACGGTACCGTAAAGGTGCTCGTCGAAGGCTTGCAGCGCGCGAAGACGCTTACGATCGAAGAACAGGAAACGCAGTTTTCCTGCGACGTGATGCCGCTCGAACCCGACCACGCCGACAGCGCTGAAACTGAAGCGCTGCGTCGCGCGATCGTGTCGCAGTTCGACCAGTACGTGAAGCTCAACAAGAAGATTCCGCCGGAAATCCTGACGTCATTGTCGGGTATCGACGAAGCGGGTCGTCTGGCCGATACCATCGCGGCGCACTTGCCGTTGAAGCTCGACCAGAAGCAGCACATTCTCGAAATGTTCCCGGTCGTTGAGCGTCTGGAGCACTTGCTTGCCCAGCTCGAAGCTGAGATCGACATTCTTCAGGTTGAGAAACGCATCCGCGGACGCGTCAAGCGTCAGATGGAAAAGAGCCAGCGCGAGTACTACCTGAACGAACAGGTCAAGGCGATTCAGAAGGAACTGGGCGAAGGCGAGGAAGGTGCGGATCTCGAGGAACTCGAGAAGCGCATCACCAACGCGCGCATGCCGAAGGAAGCCAAGAAGAAAGCTGACGCAGAACTTAAGAAGCTCAAGCTGATGTCGCCCATGTCGGCTGAAGCAACGGTCGTGCGTAACTATATCGATACGTTGATCGGCCTGCCGTGGCGCAAGAAGAGCAAGGTCAACAACGACCTGACGAATGCGGAACGCGTACTCGACGAAGACCACTTTGGCCTCGAGAAGGTCAAGGAACGGATCCTCGAATATCTTGCGGTCCAACAGCGTGTCGACAAGGTCAAGGCGCCTATCCTGTGCCTCGTCGGGCCTCCGGGCGTTGGCAAGACCTCGCTTGGGCAGTCGATTGCTCGCGCGACGAACCGCAAGTTCGTGCGCATGGCGCTCGGCGGCGTGCATGACGAGTCCGAGATTCGCGGACACCGTCGCACGTATATTGGTTCGATGCCCGGCAAGATCCTGCAAAGCCTGGCGAAAATCGGCGTACGCAATCCGCTCTTCCTGCTCGATGAAGTCGACAAGATGGGCATGGATTTCCGCGGCGACCCGGCTTCCGCTTTGCTCGAAGTGCTCGATCCGGAACAGAACCATACGTTCGCCGATCACTACATCGAAGTGGACTTCGATCTGTCGGACGTGATGTTCGTGGCGACGTCGAACTCGCTGAACATTCCGCCGCCGTTGCTCGACCGGATGGAAGTGATTCGCCTCTCGGGTTACACCGAGGACGAGAAGATCAATATCGCGCAGAAGTATTTGTTGCCCAAGCAGAAACGCAACAACGGCCTGAGCGATGGTGAGATCGATCTCACGGAAGAAGCGATCCGCGACATCATTCGCTATTACACGCGTGAAGCCGGCGTTCGCTCGCTCGAACGCGAAATGTCCAAGATCTGCCGCAAGGTTGTGAAGATGCTTCTGCTGAAGAAGGCAGATGGCGCGGTCCGGATCGACGGCAGCAATATCGACACGTTCCTCGGCGTGCGCAAGACCGACTTTGGTCTGGCCGCGAAGGAGAATCAAGTCGGCCAGGTGACCGGTCTTGCCTGGACGGAAGTAGGCGGCGACCTGCTGACCATCGAAGCGGCTGTGATGCCGGGCAAGGGCAACATCATCCGCACGGGTTCGCTCGGCGACGTGATGAAGGAATCGGTCGAGGCAGCACGCTCGGTGGTGCGTTCGCGGTCGCGTCGCCTGGGTGTGTCGGATGACGCGTTCGAGAAGAAGGACATCCACATTCACGTGCCTGAAGGCGCGACGCCGAAGGACGGCCCGTCCGCTGGTATCGCGATGACCACGGCGCTTGTGTCCGTGCTGACCGGTATTCCGGTTCGCGCTGACGTGGCAATGACCGGCGAAATCACGCTGCGCGGCGAAGTGCTGCCAATCGGCGGATTGAAGGAGAAGTTGCTGGCGGCGCATCGTGGCGGAATCAAGCTCGTGCTGATCCCGGAGGAGAACACCAAGGATCTGGCGGAGATTCCGGACAACGTGAAGAACTCGATCGAAATCATTCCGGTTCGCTGGATTGACAAGGTCCTTGAGCTTGCGCTTGAACGCGTTCCCTCGGCATTGCCGGAAGAAGAGGTGAAGCCCGCGGCAACGCCTGCTGTCGCCGAGAAAGGCGACACGCCGGCCACGGGCGACTTCGTGAAACATTGAGCGGCTTGTGATGTATTTGTGATCTGCTTGTGATCTGTTTGTGAGGCGCGGACCGGACTGTCGCGCCGAGCCTGATGAGAAGCTAGCTTGATAAAACCCGCAGAGCTTTGCCCTGCGGGTTTTTTTGCTTTTTATTAGGCATCCACTGCGGAACGTAGGTTCAACCCCTGTTGACACCGTTGTTTCGGCTGCGTCTAATCATCGACGCACTGGGCATTGCATCCAGTGCAACAAAGCGTGTACGGACGCACGTTTTGAGCATCGCCCAACTAAACGAGAGCATAAGGGGGATCACAATGAACAAGACCGAATTAATCGACCACATTGCACAGCAAGCGGACATTTCCAAGGCTACAGCGGGTCGTGCCCTAGAGGCTCTGATTGGCGGCGTGAAAACGACGTTGGAAAAGGGCGGATCGGTAACGCTGGTTGGCTTCGGCACGTTTGCTGTCGGCAAGCGCACGGCGCGAACCGGGCGCAACCCACGCACGGGCGACGCGATCAAGATCAAGGCCGCTAAAGTACCTAAATTTCGCCCTGGCAAAGCGCTAAAAGATGCGCTAAACTAGCGGACTCGCTGGATAGGGTTGGTTGAAAGGCACCATAAGAGACCATGTTTATCCAGCGGCTGCAGTGATGCATTAACCGCTGTAGCACATCATCGCAGTAGCGCATAACCGCGAAGCGGGTGCTTAGCTCAGTTGGTAGAGCGGCGCCCTTACAAGGCGTAGGTCGGGAGTTCGAGCCTCTCAGCACCCACCAGTTTCCGGTTGTCCGTAGGGTGGTTGTAGGTCGCAGTAGTGCTTTGATGGATTCGTCGATCATTGCATCAAGTAGTAAAAAAGGAGTGGTAGTTCAGTCGGTTAGAATACCGGCCTGTCACGCCGGGGGTCGCGGGTTCGAGTCCCGTCCACTCCGCCAGCATCTGCGAGAAAGGCGAACTCCGGTTCGCCTTTTTTATTGCCCGCTGCTGTAACAT
>NZ_JBAUSA010001236.1:0-2955 GCF_049581465.1 Caballeronia sp.
GTGCTGGATCGCCCTGCCGATGACCGCCGACGCGCAGGCGAGCGGTATCGCCACGGCGCTCGCCCTGTCGGCGGGCCTCGCGTTGCTGGCGGCGCTGACGGGTTATCTGATCCAGTTGCATATCAACCGTCCGCTTCAGGATCTGGCGCGGGCGGCGCGCAACGTCAGCGCGGGCGAAGCCCCTGTGCCGCTTCCCATCGACGGTCCGACGGAAATCGCCCAGGTAAGCCGCGCGTTCAATCAGATGACCCAGGCATTGCAGCAGGCCGAAGCGACGCGGGCACTCATGCTCGCGGGCGTGTCTCACGACATTCGCACGCCGCTGACCAAACTGCGTCTCGCGATGGCAATGGCGATTCCGCGTGGCACCGATGAACCCTTCGTGGCGTCGGCGGAAGGGTACCTCGATCAGATCGACACGATCCTCCAGCAGTTCATGGACTACGCCGGCAGCGGAGAGCGTGAGATCCCGCAGCCCGGCGATCTCAATGCGCTGGTGGGTCAGCTCGCCGCGGATTTTGCGGGGCTCGGGCATGAATTCGAACTGTCCCTCGGCGACGTGCCGGTGTTTGCGTTCAGGCCGGTGAGCATGATGCGTCTGCTGATGAACCTGATGCAGAACGCGGTGGTGTACGGGCGCAGCGGTTTTCTCGTACGCAGCTGGTCCGAAGGCAGCACGGCGTATGTCACCGTATGCGATCGCGGCAGCGGCATCGGCCCGGAGGAACTCGAGCAGCTCAAGGCGCCCTTCAGCCGCGGCAGAAATGCGCGCGGCCATTCGGGCGGCACCGGCCTGGGCCTCGCGATCGTCGAGCGCATTGCGCGCCTGCACGGCGGATCATTGCAGTTTCGCGCGCGTGACGGCGGCGGTCTCGAAGCGGTGGTGGCATTGCCGCTGAACCGGCACACCGCTTAAAGCGAAGATCCGCGAGCCTTACGTCTGAACAAACGGCATGGGTGACATAGCTCGACATACTTTCCGCATGGCGCTCGAAGCCGGCTCCTTTCATACTTGCGTCTGTGGGTTGCGGCGCGCACCGATAGCAGACGAGCTGAACTCACGCGGGCATGATCTCCGATGGTTTGTGATCCTTAGGATCGAACGATTGTCGGCGACATTTTTCGGCAATTTGCGGCACGACAGTGCCGATGACAGGATCGACATGCGGACTTCATTCAAATTCCTCGCTGACAACGCGACTCGTTTGGCGGGCGCGGCGCTGGTGACGGGATCGCTCTTGTTTGCAGGCTGCGCCGAGGGCGTCGCCAGCGTGAGTCAGGCTACCGTTCATCCGCAGGTGCGGGCGGACATCATCTATGTGTATTCATTCGATGCCACACCGGATCAGGTGAAATTGGACAGCGGCATGGCGCAGAAGCTGAAAACGAAAATCGCCGGCGGGTCGGCCGCTGACGAGCAGACTCAGACGGCAATTGAAGCGCGCGAGCAGGTGTCCAATGAAATCGTGCGGCAATTGCAATCGATGGGACTGCGTGCAGCACGCGCGGACGGCCCCGTGCCCGCAGGGCGGAATGCGCTGATCGTTGAGGGTAACTTCCAGACGATCGATGAAGGTAAGCGCAGGCGTCGCGTGTTGATCGGCCTTGGCGCGGGCAAGAGTGAGGTCGGCGCGTCGGTCCAGATTCTTTACCAACCGGCGGACGGCTCGCCCGAGCCGCTGCAAAGCTTCTCAGCCGATGCCGATAGCGGCCACATGCCGGGCGTGGCCGAAACAGCCGGGGTCGGCGCTGCAGCGGGTCATCTCGCGACTTCCGCCGCGGCAGGCGCGTCCTTGCATGGCGTATCCGAGGTGAAGCGCGACAGTATTTCTGCGGATGCTAAAAAATTAGCCGATTCGATCGCGAAACAGGTGGCGGCGACGAGCGCGGCGAATGGCTGGATGTCGGCTGAGCGGGTGGATTGAGGAGTGTGCGTGGAGGGGGTGGCCCCTGGCTTAAAAGACCAAACCGGCTTCCAGGGCTATGGCCGCGCGTCTCGAACGAAACATTCGTACGGCGGCCACCGCATTGGCTTTACAACAACACGGCCTGCTGCAGTAGTTCCAATGCCTTCATCTCGTCCAGGCGGCCTGTGCGTGCTTTGCCCGCGAGCGTCTTTAGCAGCGCCTCTGCAATTGGGCTAAGACCCTGAAGGCTGTCCAAGCTGGTCACAGAATTGACGGGGGGCGTA
Organism: Caballeronia sp.; assembly: GCF_049581465.1. Lineage (GTDB taxonomy): Bacteria > Pseudomonadota > Gammaproteobacteria > Burkholderiales > Burkholderiaceae > Caballeronia. The sequence continues at coordinate 2,192 of NZ_JBAUSA010001236.1, forward strand.
AAGGTCAAGTCCAGCCCTGCCGCGGGCAGAAGCTCGGAAGGCTGGGCGGACGCCAATAGCTCAATATCGCCTGCCGAATTGACAGGGACGGCCGATGAATCCCCAAGGGATGCTTCCTGCTTAGCGACATCCACCGGCTTACGACCGACAGTACGTGCGGGTCGACTTGGGCTTTCATCGACAGCGACAGCGACCACGGACGGGAGAACGCCCGGCGTAGATTTCTTCGCGATCGGGCCCTTGGTCGCTGCGTTCTTTTCCATCGAAGTTGCAGTCGCAGGCACTTGTTCCTGATGGACCGATGCATGACCGCGCGAAGCCGGCGTGAGGAGCTTGACTACCGCAGCAGGGATGTCCGTTGCTGAACGCTCGACATCCAGCCATCCAGCCGGCAATCCAAGGCGCTTCGTGAACCGGTTCGCTTCTACGTCGTCCATTCGTTTTTTGCCGTGCAACCGATGGGCCATGTTGGACCCACTCAGTTCCATCAAGACCCCCAACCGTGCTTTCGATCCATTGCGCGACGTGATCACGTGCAAGTTGGCGCGACGAATCTTTTCCACAGTAGCCGCATCATTGAGCGGCAGCGACTGCTGCGTACTCGACTTCAAGGGTGCCTTGGCATTCGCAGGCGCCGCCTTGGGCGCAGGTCCAGGAGTCTTCTTCACAACCGCTTGATTCGACCCTTTCGCGACCACCCGTGGGGACTCGCTACCTGTTTTCTTTCGCATTTCCGGTTCCTTGGGCAGACGGTCGCTTGAAGT
>NZ_JBAUSA010001237.1:0-7528 GCF_049581465.1 Caballeronia sp.
TAATTCCAAAGACGTTGAAGAGAAGAACTGCGGGACAAGATTTTGGAGACGCGCCGTAGGCGCTGGTGCGCACTCGTAGGCACCTTTTGAAAAGCTATCGCCGATTTTCGACGAGAATTTTAGCTTCCGCGCGCTACCGGTCCGTCAATGTATCGATAGAGGATTCTCAAACGACCTGCCCCCGAGGAAGCACATACTTGGGAGCAGCTCCGAGGCGGTCAAGCAATCGCTGCAACCGTTCCTGTTGCGTGCGCATTAGCCCCCGCGTCGCATATGCCTGAAGAACCCGACCGCGCCAGTAAGCTTGCGCGAACAATGAATCCGCACCTTCCGAGCATAGGACTCGCTCGAGATGGGTGATGGCGACGTCAACGTTGTGGGGCGTATATGGGCTCACGCCCGTAGCCCCTTTTTTATTGGCGGTTTTCAATGCGTTCTCTCAGTTGGAATTTCTTGTACCTAACGCGCGTCCGTCACTAGCGACCGCAGCCCGCTTACGCCCAGCATATGCCCATTAGTCGTATGTTTAGTCACTTGTACTAAACTCGGCAACAAGATACAGTAAAACGTACCTTTGAAAAACTCAGGGTTAACGTGAGTCATTGACATTCTCAGCCACCGCGGTTCGACGGTACTATCGAGCGAGCCACCTCAAGTTGCCGCTCGCGCGGCATCATCCGCCCGGGTCTCGCGAGTAGAACCATCGCATGTCGTCGACAAAACAGAATCTGCTGGTGTGCAGATGCCAATCCGACGCCGCCAGTTCATGAGATAGGCGTCAATCATCCGATTCCGCAGCAGTTCGCCGGCCTTGTCTTTGCGAACTTACGTGATAAACATCCCGGACACGCCGAGCGCCGAAATGCACACGCCGGCGATGATATATGCCCCGATTGCCTCACTCGCGTACCTTCGGTGCCGCGACTCATGGCATTCGTTTGCAGCTTCAGCGGATGGATGACAGATGACGTGCGAGCGCAGTCACCTCCATCGTCAAATACGGAAACAACGGCAGCCCTGAGAGGATGGTGTGCAGTTCGTCGTGCGATTCGACGTCGAAAACGCTGTAGTTCGCATACTCTCCGACAACGCGATGTAGCTGCTGCCATTTGCCTTGGTGCTGAAGCTCTTGTGAGTAGGCCTTTTCTCGTGCCTTGATTTGGTCAGCCTGAGCCGCCGGCATATCGTGTGGCAGGTGTACATCCATTCTTACGAGATAAAGCATAGGATTCCTTTTAAAAAATATGGATCTCTCAGGCCCACCAGCACAATAATTGGAATGGGTCGATGTGGTTGGTGCTGGATTGACTGTGCGTGCGCTCAGATTTTTTTGTCGCGACGGTAGAAAGCGAGCTTTTCCTCGTCGATATGCAGGCCTAGGCCTGGCCCTTCGGGCATATGAAGGTCGAAGTCTCGGTATTGGGGGCGCGCAGTGACGATGTCGTCTTTCAACAAGAGCGGTCCGAACAGCTCTGTACCCCAAGCAAGTTGTGGAAGCGCAGTGAATCCGTGTGCCGACGCAATCGACCCGATGCTGCCCTCGAGCATCGTGCCACCATACAGGGACACGCCGGCTGCATCCGCGATGGCGGCGGTACGCATCATTCCGTAGATTCCACCGGACTTCGCAATCTTCAATGCAAACACGTCCGCACAAGCACCGCGCACGAGTTCGAGGGCGTCCTCCGGGCCTGTCACCGCTTCGTCGGCCATGATGGGCACGACGAAACGAGATGCGAGTCTGGCGAGTGCTCCGCGCTGCTCTCGCGGAGTGGGTTGCTCGATGAGGTCGATGCCCGCAGCTTCGAGCGCCTCAATTCCCAGTGCTGCCTCGACCTCATTCCATGCCTGATTCACGTCTACAGTGACTCTGGCACGGTCGCCAAGTGCAGCTTTGATTCTCGATACGTGCGCTACATCATCCCGAACGCTACGCCGGCCAATCTTCAGTTTGAAAGTATTGTGGCGACGTTCACCGAGGAGCATTTCCGCTTCCTCGATGTCGCGTTGGGTGTCCCCACTTGCGAGCGTCCAAAGGACCGGAAGCGTCTTGCGGACAGCGCCGCCAAGAAGCGTTGAAACCGGGACGCCCAGGCGCTTGCCCTGAGCGTCCAGCAGAGCCGTTTCAAGCGCGCATTTCGCGAACCGGTTCCCCCGGGCGACCTTGTTCAGCTTGAGCATTGCACCGTTGATATTGGTCGCATCTTGCCCGACAAGCGCAGGTGCAAGGTAGGTATCGATGGTCAGCTTGATGCCTTCCGGACTTTCCTCGCCGTAAGACAGACCACCAATCGTGGTGGCCTCGCCGATACCCTCGATGCCATCGCTTGAGCGCAGACGGACGATGACCAGGGTTTGTTGCTGCATTGTCGCCATTGCTAGCTGATGCGCGCGAATGGTTGGGAGGTCAACCAGAATCGCTTCGACGGAGGTGATTTTTGGGTTCATACCTAAAATGGCGGAGTTGTTGGGTTGCTGAAGTATTGCGCGCGCAATAATCGCCTGTCCAACACCATCGACGTCTAGTGTCATACCCTCGAGGTATAGCCGACATCACCCCTAATCGGCACGGGGCACATGGGGCGTCCTCGCCTCCTCGTACAGCCGATAGATAAGTGCAAGCATTTCTTGAATGTCCCGCGACTCGTCGAGCATACGCATGCTCATGATGATGGGGGAAACCAGAGTGGGGTCGTCCAGTTCCTTGTAGCTCACATCGTCTCGCTTCAGGCCGTACACGCTGCTCGGAACGACAGATATTCCTTCCCCCGCTGCTACGAGACCTAGCGCAATCTGCAACTCTCGCACTTCATATATCCGGCGAGGCTTGAGAGCACGGTCTTGGAATGCCGAAAGCACCTGGTCTGCATAACTGGGGCGTGGCGCCTTCGGGAAAATAATCAGAGTCTCGTTGACGAGGTCGCTAAGAGCGAGGACGGGCTTGACGAGTGAGAGTGGATGGCCCTCCGGGAGCGCAACAATCATCTTCTCCTCGCGAAGAATCACCCGGCGGATGTTCGCGTCCTCGAGTCGAATACGGCCAAACCCGACATCAATTTGACCGTCCTTCAGCGCTCTAATCTGGTCCATCGTCGACATCTCGTGGAGGGTGAGTTCGACCGTAGGGTTCTCATCGCGGAAGCGCCGGATGATTTTTGGCAGCATTCCGTACAAAGTCGAACCAACGAAACCGATAGAGAGGCTGCGCTCGATGTTGCCCACGCGCCTCGTCATTGATTCGAGTTCGGCTGTCTGAGCCAGCAACTGCACGGCATGGGCATAGAAGAACTTACCCGTCTCCGTGAGCTTCAACGGCCGCGAGTCGCGCTGAAATAGCTGAACCTCAAGAGCCTCTTCTAGTTGCTGTATCGAACGGCTCAAAGGCGGCTGGGCCATGTGCAGTCGCTGCGCCGCGCGCGTGAAATTGCGTTCTTCGGCTACCGCGACGAAATAGCGAAGATGCCGCAATTCCATTTCAATACCTCCTGGATATAGACCGATACTAAATCAGTGTTGGACGGGCCTTTACAGCGTCCTTTATCCTGCTTTCACACTCTGGTTTAGCACCTGATTATACCTCCCAGGCATATTCATGTAGGCGTTAAATGAAGGGTTAACCCCACCAGAAAATAGAGAGATTCAGGAGCAGACATGAGCGTAAAAGTGTTCGATACGAACGAAGTGCAGGACTTGCTGAAGGCCGCTGCCAACCTCGCAAGCCAGGACGGCAATCCTCGCGGCAAGCAGATTGTCCATCGTCTGCTGAGCGATTTGTTCAAGGCCATCGACGACCTTGACATGACGCCCGATGAAATCTGGGCCGGCGTCCACTATTTCAACAAGCTCGGCCAAGACGGTGAAGCGGCGTTGCTTGCCGCTGGCCTCGGCCTGGAGAAGTATCTCGACATTCGCATGGATGCCGAGGACAAGGAGGCCGACATCGGTGGCACGCCGCGTACCATCGAAGGTCCGCTGTATGTCACCGGCGCACCGGTGCGCGATGGCGTGTCCAGGATTGACATCAATCCCGACCAGGACGCCGGCCCTCTGGTCATCCACGGCACGGTCACCGGTCCAGACGGCAAGCCCGTCGCAGGTGCGGTGGTCGAATGCTGGCACGCAAATTCAAAAGGCTTCTATTCGCACTTTGACCCGACCGGCGCGCAGAGCGACTTCAATCTGCGCGGTGCAGTCAGAACTGGCGTCGACGGCAAGTACGAATTCCGCACGCTGATGCCGGTGGGCTACGGCTGCCCGCCGCAGGGCGCGACCCAGCAGTTGTTGAACGTGCTCGCCCGCCATGGCGACCGTCCGGCGCATGTGCACTTCTTTGTCACCTCGGACAAGTATCGCAAGCTGACAACGCAAATCAATATTGAGGGCGACCCGTTAATTTGGGACGACTTCGCCTACGCCACCCGCGAGGATTTGATTCCGCATGTGGTCGAAAAGTCCGGGGGCACTGCGCTGGAAATGAAGGCTGATACCTACAAGGACATCGAGTTCAACATCGAGTTGACTCCGTTGGTTCAGGGCAAGGATAACCAGCTCGTTCATCGCCTGCGTGCGTCTGCTGCTGCCTGACCGCTAAAGGCGGCTGCCAAGTCGTACCACTGCTGCCGCTCAATTCTTCAAGAATCTTTCGACACCAATGCGCGTGCCCTTGACGGAGCACGCCCAGGAGAGCACTCATGTCCGCATTCAACGACAAAGCCTCGCAACTGGATGAATTGCTGCACACCGCGGTTCAGGACGACAAACAAAACGGTGTATTCCGTTGCCGCCGCGATATTTTCACCAACGCCGATTTGTTTGAGCTCGAGATGAAACACATCTTCGAGAGCAACTGGGTGTATCTCGCGCATGAGAGCCAGATTCCCAACAACAACGACTACTACACCACGTGGATTGGCCGCCAGCCCATCGTCGTAACTCGCGACAAAAGCGGCGAACTGCATGCGGTCATTAACGCCTGCGCGCACAAGGGCGCGATGCTGTGCCGGAAGAAGCACGGCAATAAAGGTACGTTCACCTGTCCATTCCACGGCTGGAGCTTCGCTAACACAGGCAAGCTGCTGAAAGTGAAGGACGTGAAGACCACCGAATACCCGGTGCAGTTCAACACCAATGGCTCGCATGACCTGAAGAAAGTCGCGCGCTTCCAGAGCTATCGTGGCTTCCTGTTCGGCAGCCTCAATGCGGACGTGATGCCGCTAGAAGACTTCCTTGGCGAAACGAAGGTCATCATCGACCAAATCGTCGACCAGGCAGCGAACGGGCTGGAAGTGTTACGCGGCAATTCCTCGTACATCTACGACGGCAACTGGAAGATGCAGATGGAGAACGGCTGCGACGGCTACCACGTCAGCACGGTGCACTGGAACTATGCCGCGACGATGGACCGGCGCAAGGTCGATGGCACCAAGGCAGTGGATGCGAACAGCTGGAGCAAGTCGGTTGCGGGCGTGTACGGGTTCGAGCACGGCCACATCCTGTTGTGGACCAAGACGATGAACCCGGAAGTGCGGCCGGTCTATCAATATCGTGAAGAAATCAAGGCACGCGTGGGCGAAGTACAGGCGGATTTCATCGTCAACCAGACGCGCAACCTGTGCCTGTATCCGAACGTGTTCCTGATGGACCAGTTCAGCACGCAGATTCGCGTGGTACGCCCCCTCAGTGTCGACAAGACCGAAGTCACCATCTTCTGCTTTGCCCCAAAGGGTGAGAGCGCGGCCGACCGCGCTACCCGCATCCGTCAATACGAGGATTTCTTCAACGTCTCGGGAATGGGCACCGCAGACGACCTTGAAGAGTTCCGCGCTTGCCAGGCTGGCTATGCCGGCACCACCGCGTTGTGGAACGACCTTTCGCGCGGCGCTCCGTTGTGGGTCGATGGCCCGGACGCGAACGCGAAGAGTATGGGTCTCAAGCCGGTTATCTCAGGCGAGCGCAGCGAAGACGAAGGCCTGTTTGTGTGCCAGCACGAATACTGGGTGCAAGTGATCCGCGACGCGCTGAAAAAGGAACAAGAGGAGGCCGTGGCATGAGCTTCGATTACCGGAAAATCTGCGCCATGCTGTACCGCGAAGCCCGCCTGCTCGATGACCGCCAGTGGGACGATTGGCTAGCCTGCTATGCAGAGGACGTCAGCTACTGGATGCCGGCTTGGGACGATGACGACAAGCTCACCGACGACCACGAGAGTCAGATTTCGTTGATGTATTACCCGGACCGAGGCGGTCTGGAAGACCGTGTGTTTCGCATCAAGACCGAACGCAGTAGTGCGTCGATGCCTGAACCGCGTACCAGCCACAACGTAACCAATGTGGAAGTGCTGGCCGAACGCGGCAACGAAGTGGACGTGCGCTACAACTTCGACACACTCAGCCACCGCTACAGAATCAACGACCATTTTTTCGGCACGATGTTCGTTACCTTGCGAAAAGTCGACGACAACTTGTTGATTTCAGCCAAGAAAATCGTTCTGAAGAACGACTACATCCGCCAGGTGCTCGACATTTATCACGTTTGACGTCGAGCGCCGAGAGGAAACTGGAAGCAGAGGAGACAACATGACCAGCTACAACATTGCACTGAACTTCGAGGACGGCGTGACCCGCTTCGTCGCATGCAAGCCGGGCGAGAAGGTGCTCGATGCCGCCTTTCGCGCAAAAATTAACCTGCCAATGGATTGTTCCGATGGCGTGTGCGGTACCTGCAAGTGCCGCGCTGAAAGCGGCACCTATGACCTTGGCGACGATTACATCGAAGACGCGCTGAGCGAGGATGAGAAGAGCAGCGGTCTCGTACTCACCTGCCAGATGGTGCCAGAAAGCGATTGTGTGATTGCGGTGCCGGCATCTTCCACTGCATGCAAGACTGAGCAAAGCAAGTTCGCCGCGACCGTATCAAAGGTGGTACCGCACAACGACGCGGCCATTGTGCTCGAAATGGATGTGGATGCGACCGCGCCCGTATTCCTGCCTGGCCAGTATGTCAACATTGATGTTCCTGGCAGCGGTCAGCACCGTTCGTATTCTTTTTCGTCGGCACCGGGTCAATCAAAAATCAGTTTTCTGATTAAGAAGATTCCCGGTGGCGTGATGAGCACCTGGCTCGAATCCGCACAGGCAGGCAACAAAGTAGAGCTGACCGGGCCTCTCGGCAGCTTCTATCTGCGCGCGGTGGAGCGGTCGTTGCTGTTCCTCGCCGGCGGCACAGGCCTGGCACCGTTTCTGTCGATGTTGGAAGTGCTGGCTCGCGTGAATTCGCAGCAGAAAGTTCATCTGATTTATGGCGTGACGAGAGACCTCGACCTCGTCCAGGTCGATGCTATCGAGGCGTACGTGGCGAAGTTGCCCAATTTCACCTACAGCACAGTGGTGGCCGATGCGGATTCGACACACCCTCGCAAGGGTTGGGTGACGCAGCACATGCCGGCGGAGGCCGTAAATGATGGTGACGTGGACGTGTACCTGTGCGGGCCGCCACCGATGGTCGATGCAGTGCGTAAGTATTTCGACGA
>NZ_JBAUSA010001238.1:0-1648 GCF_049581465.1 Caballeronia sp.
CCCCGTTATTGAGCGACAGTTCGGCGGCACGTCCGTCATGTGCCCAGTCCACGGCATAGCCGGCTCGTCGCAGCGAGTCCAACACCGTCTCGCCGATCATCTCGTCGTCTTCCACTAACAGCAGGCGCATGCCAGTCCTCCCTCTTTTGAGCTTGTGCCAAGGGCGCATCGTCGACGCTGTTTGCTTAAGCTTTACTTAAGCAAACAGTTCATAGAATCGGCCACTCCTTCGACCTGCGCCCCTACTGCGCGGTCGGCTCATTGCCCGAGGAGTCCGGCTTGCCCGCTTTCCCCGCCTTGTCTTCGCTCAGCGCGTTGACCCGCCGTTGTTTCGCGCTCGCGGCAGCCTCGCCGCTGCTCGCGAGTTGTACGTGGTATCACCCCGAGCCGCTCGCGCCCCGCGACACGGCCACCTCGCTCGAATCGCTCGAACGCATTCGTATCGATGCGGCGACCATGCCGCTGCCGGAGCTCGCCGCGCATCGGTTCGATCCGTCCGACGGCCTCGACATCCAGGAAATCGCAATGCTTGCGGTGGCGAACAATCCCGATCTGAAACTCGCGCGCAGCGATCTGGGCATCGTCCGCGCGCAGGCATTCGCCGCGGGACTTCTGCCCGATCCACAACTGACGATCTCCAGCGACTATCCCGGCGCGCTAGGATCGACGCGGGCGTTCAACTATGGCCTGAGCATGGACGTGATGGCGATCATGACCCGTGGCGCGAACCAGAAATCGGCCGACGCGACGGTCGTGAAGACCGATCTTGGGCTCCTCTGGCAGGAGTGGCAAGTCATCTCGCAGGCGAAGCAGCTTTTTCTCAAGTCACGCCTGCAGGAAGCCACGCTGCCGCTATTGCGCGAGCAGAGCGACCTCTCACGCACGCGATACGAACTCATGGCCGACGCACTGCGCGAAGGCAATCTGACCGAAGACACCCTGGGTGCCGCGCTCACCTCCTATAACGACGCGCGCAAGCAGTACACCGATGCCGAGCGGGCCGCCGTGCAAACGCACCACGATCTCAACGCACTCGTCGGCGTAGCACCTGACGTAGCGTTGCAACTTGTGGACGACAGCGAGACGCCACCGGTTCCGCTGACTGACACCAGTATCGACGCAGCACTTGCCTCGCTGCCCAGGCGCCGTCCAGACCTGCTCGCGCTGCAGGCCGGGTACGAAGCGCAGGAACAGAAGTATCGCGCCGCAATCATGAGCCAGTTCCCCAGCCTGAACGTCGGATTCAACCGCGCTCGCGACACATCGGACATCTACACCACGGGCTTCCAGATCAGCCTGAGCCTCCCCATCTTCAACCGTAATCGCGGCAACGTCGACATTGAAGCGGCGACGCGCCAGCGCGTGCGCGACGAATACCAGGCACGGCTGAATCAGGCATCTGCTGATGTCGCTCGCCTGCGGGCCGACGACGCGATCCTCGAGCGCCAGCTAGCGCAGAGTGAAGCCACGCTCCCCGAAGCCGACACAACCGCACTCCACGCGCGCGAAGCCTATGCCGAGCGCAATCTCGCGCTTGAGGCCTATACCGACACGCAGGCGGCGGCACTGAGCCGCCGAGTCGATATCGCGACCCTCGCGGAGGCGCTCGCCGAGCAACGCGTCGGCTTGCAGGCGATCCTCGGCGGCG
>NZ_JBAUSA010001239.1:0-3478 GCF_049581465.1 Caballeronia sp.
CGCGTATGCATCGATTGACTGGCGGGTCTGTTTCAGTGACCGCCCCGCCCAGTCCGTTCGAAAGGGTCCCGGTTCCACCGTCGTAACCTTGATGCCCAACTCGGCAGTCTCACGTGCGAGCGCTTCACCCAGACCTTCCAGAGCGAACTTGGTGGCGGCGTAATAGCCGCTGCCCGGATTGCCGACCAGCCCGCCGACCGACGTGATATTGACGATATGGCCCGCGCCCTGCTCCCGCATCACCGGCAACACGGCCTTGATCGCGCTGACCGCGCCAAAGAAATTGACTTCGAACATGGCGCGTACTTCGTTATCCTCGCCTTCTTCGACGGCCGACAGGTAGCCGTACCCGGCATTGTTGACTAGCACGTCGATGCGGCCAAACGCCGACTTCACTTGTGCGACCGCTGCGGCCACCGCATCGGGAGAAGTCACATCGAGTTTGAGCGGCAGCGCGCGATCGGGATAGGTGCTCGCCAGATCAGCAACGGTGTCCGGGTCGCGGGCGGTCACGACGGCGCGCCAGCCGCGCGCGAGCACGGCCTGTGCGATTTCGCGGCCGAATCCGGTCGAGCAGCCGGTAATGAACCAGACGGGAGAAGCGGAAGAGGCAATCGACATGGTGGTCCCCGGTCAGTGCTGACGTGATGCGCGACGACGCAATGCACGGCGCGAATCCGTCAATGGAAGAGAAACGTCAAGCGTATCGCAATACCGGGAAATGCGTGAGCCGGCGGCCTAAGGATTCTCGGTGACCGGGGCTCACGTCGACGATGGGACGCTGAAAAACCCATTGAGTTGCTGCCCCGACGCGGCCGTTGCGAAACCATCGAAACGACCTTCAGCGAGCGACTCGGCGGCACGCATGAATCCACCCCACGCCGAGCGCGCAAGTGCACCTCCCACGCTGATACGTCTCACGCCGAGCTCAGCGATCTCCTGCACGGTGAGCTCACTGGCGGATCCGACCAACAGGTTCACCGGCTTCGGCGCGACGGCAGCGACCACCGCTGCGATCTGCGCGCGCGTGCTGATGCCGGGGGCGTACAGGCAGTCCGCACCGGCTTGCGCATAGGCCTTGAGCCTGGCGATGGTGTCGTCGAGATCAGGTCGTCCAACGAAAAAATTTTCCGCGCGAGCGACCAGCAGCGTGTCGCCGCCGGCCGAATCAATGGCGCGCCGTGCCGCCTGAAGCCGGGCGACCGCTACGTCGATGCTATAGAGGGGATTACCGGCGTCACCGGTGGAATCCTCAATGGACAGTCCCGCCACGCCGGTTTCGACCGCCAGTCGCACGCTTTGCGCAACGCCCTCTGCATCGGTTGCGTAGCCGCTTTCGAAATCGGCATTGATGGGCACGTCGGTCGCCGCGACGATCCCCCGAAGATGGGCCAGGATCATGTCCCTCGAGACGGTGTTGTCAGCATGGGCCAGCGACCAGGCAAAACCGGAGCTGGTCGTGGCCAAGGCCTTGAACCCCAATCCCTGCAGATAGCGGGCGCTGCCCACATCCCAGGGATTGGGAATCACAAAGCAACCTTGTTCATGAAGAGTACGGAAGATGGCGCGTTTTTCGGCGATCGAGCGGCTCATTGAAGTCTCAATTTTGCGGGTTGCGTCGCGTGAGCGGATTGAGTGTTACGGAGGCGACATGATGAGGATAGCTTAGGTAACTAACGAGAAGAACTGTGAGCCTGCAGATCGCTTGATTTTGCCAGTGTGTTTCATCCGCCCTTTGGCGATCACACGCATGATGAAATTCGAATGGCGCCATGCGCTTCACGTGCGCCCAGCGCCAGCCAAACGCTGGTCCTAGTTATAGCCGAGGATTGCGACGGTCTCCACATCAGACCGGTCCGCAATATTGCATGCCAGCACTGACATTGGGATTCGAAGCATTGCGCCATATGACGAGTCCTTCGTTGCAGCATTGCTCCCCGCATTTATCTTGCTGCGGTTGGCTGCGAGTGACGAAACGGTGTTCTTGAGCTGATTAAGCGAATTCATGTTGCACACTCTTGGGTAGTTGTCGGTACGAGCAACGACTTGTTCGACGAAGACATGCTCGCGGCTGCGCATCCCTCGACCCGATATCGAGCGATCGCAGTTCGTACCACCCAGTAAGCGCCAACCGGCGTCATAGTGACATCCGTAATGCTACTAGTTCAGGCAAATTCGACCGGTCCAACGGGCGCACGGCGCACCAACCGTATGTTTATAGCAACGGTATCGAACACCGATGGTGTCGTGTTCGAAGCACTGAGCCGATGGATTTCATAATTCCAAATTCTGATCACCGGCGTTTTCGCATCATTGACGGCTTGAATCAAGTCTTGGACAGCTCGCCGTCGGTGAGACGCCAGAGGCCGCGAGGATTCTCATGCTGTAAGGCTTCCGGCAGCAGTTCGTCCGGAAAGCCTTGATAGCACACAGGCCGCAGGAAGCGCTCAATCGCACTCATGCCTACCGAAGTGAAACGGCTATCCGACGTTGCGGGAAACGGACCGCCGTGAATCGATGCGTATGACACCTCTTGCGGATGCGCAAACGCATTGATGACGATGCGCCCCGTTCGGCGTTCGAGAATGGGCAGCAGGCGGGCAGCGAGCGCGTGATCGGCCGGATCGATCTGCATGGTTGCCGAGAGTTGGCCGCGAAACCGCCTCGCGATGGCAATCAGTTGCTCCACGTCCTTCACCCGCACCAGTAGTGCAGCAGGGCCGAAAACTTCTTCCGACAACGACGGATTTTCGAGCATGCGTGCGCCGTCGGCCTCGAAGAGAACCGATTGACCGTCCCACGCACCTTGCGGTTCACCGCCCGCTGCAATTTGCTCTGCGCCCGCGTTGCCCTGACGCTCCAGGTTCTTGCGATACGCGGCGTTGATGCCGGGCGTGAGCATCGTGCGCGCTTGCATCGCTTCGACGCGGTGGATCATCGCGCTCTTCATTTCGAGGTAGCCCGGCCCGTCGACGGCCAGCAGAATCGCGGGTTTCAGGCAAGCCTGCCCGACAGTAACCAGCATGCGTTCGGTAAAGCCGTCGCCGATAGCGCCACCCCGTGCAGCGAGCGCAGCCGGCAGCACGAAAGTCGGATTGACGCTCGTCATTTCGGTGAAGACCGGTATCGGATCGGCCCGTTGCTGCGCGCGTCGAAACAAAGCCATTCCGCCACCTTCCGAACCCGTGAAGGTCACGCCTTTGATGAGCGGATGATCGACCAACGCTTCACCAATCTCATTGCCGTCACCACGGACCAGGGAAAACACGCCTTCATGCAGGCCCGAATCTTTCACGGCTTGCTGGATCACCCGCCCCATCAGTTCTGACGCGCCGGGATGCCCGTTGTGCGCTTTCAAAATGACAGGGCAGCCGGCGGCCAGCGCCGACGCGGTGTCCCCGCCCGCAACCGAATACGAAATCGGAAAATTGCTTGCGCCAAAGATCGCGATCGGACCTAGCGCGATTTTCTGCATCCG
>NZ_JBAUSA010001240.1:0-4381 GCF_049581465.1 Caballeronia sp.
GGTTGATTTATTGAAGGAAAACGGCCTCGAGTGGACGACGGTTGACAACGGCCTCGTGTAAAAAAAATTTGGTGGTTTGAAACACGTTTGTAACAACCTAGCCGTTTGAGTTTTGCTCAGCGGACCGACGAATTACAAATGGTTTTCCCTTCGTATGGTTTACGAGAATGCGGTCAAATGTCGTTACTTTTTTCGGAAACGTAACTGTCGTCGGTATGAGTTACCTTGATACTTGTAACACCATGTAGGGGGTCTGCTTGCGGCGAGCGCAAACCGCACCCACGAGGAACGCCCATGACGGCAAGCCAGAACAATCTACGAAATGCACACGGAAGCGCTTGGGTTCTGGTCGCGGCCATCCTCGGCTCGAGCATGGCGTTCATCGATGGGACGATTGTCAATGTTGCGCTGCCCGCAATTCAAAGCGGGCTTCATGCTAGCGCGAGCGATCTTCAATGGGTCGTAGAGTCCTACGCGCTCGCATTAGCCTCGCTTTTGCTCGTCGGCGGCTCGATGGGCGACCGATACGGTCGGAAAAGGATCTTTCTGTTTGGCACTGTGCTCTTTGCGATCGGTTCGGCGTGGTGCGCCGCTGTGGGTTCCATCGCAGGATTGATCCTGGCTCGGGGCGTTCAAGGTGTCGGCGCCGCGTTCCTGGTGCCGGGCAGTCTGTCGCTCATCAGTGCCGCCTACCCGCCAAGCGTTCGAGGCCGCGCAATCGGCACCTGGTCGGGCTTCACGGCGATCACTGCTGCAGTTGGCCCGGTACTCGGAGGCTGGCTTGTCGAGCATTTCTCGTGGCGAACGGTCTTCTTCATTAACCTGCCGCTTGCCGGCATCGTGATCGCGCTCGTTGTCTTGCGTGTGGGCGAGAGTCGAAACGAGTCGATGGCCCAGGGGCTCGACTGGCCAGGAGCATTGTTGGCGTCGATTGGATTGGGCGGCGTTACCTACGCGCTAATTGAAGCTTCCGGCCACGCACTGCAGGCGGTCGCGGCGGGCTCCGCAGGAGTCGTCGCGCTCATCGGCTTTCTCGTTGTCGAAGCGCGCGCACCGGCGCCCATGGTGCCGTTAGCGCTCTTTCGCTCCCGCATTTTCCTGGGCGCCAACTTGATCACGCTGTTCCTCTATGCCGGTCTAGGCGGCGTGCTCTATTTTCTCCCCCTGAACCTCATACAAATCCAGCACTACTCTCCTACCGAGGCAGGAGGCGCCCTCTTGCCGTTCATCCTGATTATTTTCTTGCTGTCGCGCTGGTCGGGAGGCCTGGTCTCCCGCCGCGGAGGAAAAGTGCCCCTGATGTTCGGCTCAGTCGTTGTCTCGTTCGGTTTTGGTCTGCTCGCGTGGCCTGGCCTAGGAGGAAGCTACTGGACGACATTTTTCCCGCCGCTGGTTGTGCTTGGCTTAGGCATGGCCGTCTGTGTCGCTCCGCTGACTACATCCGTCGTGAACGCGGTCCCGGACAACCAGTCGGGAGTGGCATCCGGCGTGAACAACGCAATATCACGGGTTGCAGGGCTTATTGCCGTAGCGGTATTCGGCTTGATCCTGGCGTCGATATTCAATCTTTCGCTCGATACGCATCTCGCGCAACTCGGCCTATCCCCTGCTCTTCAGCATCAGGCGCATCAGCAACGCGCCCTGCTTGGGGCCGCCGTCAGTCCGGACCCTCGTGTCACCCTGGCTGTCCGGGAGGCATTCGTCCTCGGCTATCGCGTGGTCGTGCTGGTCGCGGCGGGGCTGGCTCTGGCGAGCGCAATCAGCGCACGGATCTTCCTTGAGGGAAGAGTCCTCAACCCGCAAAATCACGGATTCGCGGCTGACGCCCCGGAACGCCGCGGGTCGTGAAGCTCGCTATCCGACCAGCCGCCGCCGATGCGGGATATTCCAATTTGTCACGACAAGCGCTGTCGTAATATCGTGTAACACCTTGCTGCGTTTTAGCGGTTCGAGACGCCCTCCTGCCATTCACTCCAGTGCGTGACGATGTCTTGCACCAGAGGATTACCCGCGCGGTACAAATTGGCGATAGCCAGTGGAAAGCCACCCTGATCCGCGTAGCGAGTCAGGTTGTCGGCGACCGACTGGCCTTCGTATGGCCGGTCGAAATCCGAACCGCTGCGCAGCACCGCGACCCGGTTCAGATCCACCCGATGCACGCTAGCCGCACGCTTGAGCGCTTCGTAAGTGGCGTTGTCCTCCTGTTGCGTCGTGCAATACACGCCTTGGCCATTGGTCAGTTGTTTCGTCCACGCCCTCGCGCGCTCGCCAATCAGGTTTCCCGACCACCAGGTGTCGCCCGCAAGCGTGTCGCACTGGATCACCTTTGGCGGCTGATTGGCTGGCGCATAGTTGAACTTGGCGCGCGCGGCCTGCGCTTCGCGCGCATCGGCGAGCGCGACGTTCTTCGAAAGTCCATATGCCGCATCGGCGAGACGTGGGTTCAGCGCGAACAGTTCGGTCTTGTAGTCGAGCGCAGGTTTGTCGTTGGGCGTCCTGGTATTGATGCCCAGGAAACCGCTCGGCCAGCTAGCGGGTTTTTCGCGCGCATCGACTTCCCACTGGATGCCAAAGTCGACAAGATATTTCGCCCATGCAGCCGATCCGAGCGTTCCCTGTGCCGGATCGATACCGGCAATGCCAGCGATCAAGAAATACGTCTCGCGCAAGTCGAATTGATTGGAGAACGTGAGCGCCATCATCGAAGCAGCCGCGTTGGCGTGGCCCATTCCAGTCGTCATCACGCAGATGTCCTGGACGTTGCAATGCACCTCGGGATAGTCCGGCGAAAGCCCGGGAACGGGAATCGACTGCCATGGCCCAAGTTTATCCAGCCAGACGCCTCCCTCGGGTCCGAACATGGAGACGATCATCACCTTGACGTGCCTGGCGCTTTCCGGCGCCTGAGTGGAGGCGCAAGCTGACAGAACCAGCACCCCGGCAAGAACGGAAAGGCGGTTTATCGATGAGCGGAGTGAACGGTTCATTGCTAAGGTTTCCCGATGCTCGTGCGTGGGCCGCTGCGAGCGGGGTTTGAATCCGGGGCTGGCTGGAGGCTCGACGCTTCGCCCTCGCCCGCTCGATCTCTCGCCTGGACCGCCTTCGCGTTGACCTTCAACTGGAGGACATCGCGTTCATTCGCAATCAAGAAGTTGCGTTGCGGATTGGCGATCTCGATGCCGCGTTGCGCGAAGCGGTCGACAATGCGGCGGTTGAATTCACGCTGGACCGACCAGCGCGAACTGTCGCGACATTGCATCTGACCGGCAAGCGTAACGGACGCGCCGTCCACCGCGTCCACGCCCCACAGGCTGAAATCCGCGAGGATGCCGTCCTTGAACGCGTCGTCTTCACGCAGCGACGCGCCGATCTCGTTGAGCGTCGTGGCCGCGAGATCCACGTCCTGGCCGAGCGCGATGGCGACGCGCACCGCCGCGTTGCCGATCCCGCGATTCGTGTTGTTCACCGTCGATACCGAACTGAACGGCACGGTGAACAGGGAGCCATCGCCGCCGCGCAGACGCACGGTGCGGATCGACAGGTACTCGACTGTTCCCGAGACCCCCGCGAGCGTGACGTTGTCGCCGACCTGCAACGCGTTTTCCATCAGCAGGAAAAGGCCCGTGATCAGGTCTTGCACGAGTTTCTGCGAACCGAAGCCGAGCGCCACGCCGAAGATGCTCGCGCTGGCCAGCAGCGGCCCCGTATTCACCCCGATCTCGCTTAACCCCGTCATCACGACGACCATCGCGATGACGATGAAGAGTGCGGTACGCATCATCGGCAAGAGCGTAGTCAGGCGTGCGGCACGCAAGCGGTCGCCCGCGATCGTCCAGATTTCGAGGCGCTGCTCGACCGCCACGTTCGCGCCTTCCCACACGATCACGGCAAACGCAGCCGCGACACCGATCGTGATCAGCGCCGACGCGAAGCGATGGCCAACCGTGCCCTCCGCAAATAAGCCGGAAACGTGCGCGCCCCACACCTGCAACAGCGTGAGCGCGGCTACCGCAATGATGACGAGTTGCACCGTACGCCGCAGGAACGGGTAGTAGCGGTACGCGTGCCGATGCGCAATCGACTTGCTTGCGGCGTCGTCCTCTTCAGCCGCAGTGCGGAAAATGCGCCCGAGTGCACCGAATGCAATGATCGCGACCACGCGCGCCGCGATTAGCACGAGCACGGAAATGCCAAAGAGATGAAACAACTTGCGAAAGCCGTTACTCACGTCGAGCGCCCACACAAACCACACGGACATCACCAAGAACACGGCCAGCGCCGCCCAGACGTCGGAGATCCATTTGCCCAGCAGTACGAACGACTCGCGTCCGTGAAGACTCAGCCGGATCCATGCCGAAACGGGACGGCGGCACTTAAGGAT
>NZ_JBAUSA010001241.1:0-2145 GCF_049581465.1 Caballeronia sp.
CGGCGCAGAGGAAGTGTCCACCGACGAGTTCACGCGGCAGGTAAAGGCCGGGCTGTCGGCGGGCGTGTATCTGAACGACGCGACGCCGCACTGACGGCACAGGTGCGGTCGCCCGTCGGGTCAGGCCGCGACGTCAATGATCCCCGGGAACTTCACGCCCGGGGTTGCTCGACGCCTAACAACGCCTTCCATGGATAGCCGCTGGCGTGAGAACCGGACTTCGGTCCGCTCATTCATCACGCTATGTCCGAAACCGGTTATACGGACTATCGAGTGCTGGAAATGGCAGATTGATCCGATCCGGTCCCCGCATTGCAAAACTCAGTCGAGTCTCTCGAAATCAGGCACCACCAAGACCAAAATCAAAATGTAATGTTGGGCTGCTAGCATCGCCTCCCCACTATTGGATAAATTCCTCAATGAAAAAAGTCATTCTTGCAGCGTTGCTCGCTGTTACTTCGTTTGCTTCGATCAATGCCGCAGTTGCCGCACCAAATCATCATCGCGAATGCCATAAGGTCCGCGTGCATCACCATTGGGAAAACCGCTGCCACTAAGCGGAGCGCCATTACCTGAGTTGAACCAGGTCTAGCGCGTCTGGCTGGAGGCATCAGCAATGCATTTGTAGACTGCGTATCGCCTTCTAGTCCTGTCATGATCACCCTGCGTATCGGTTCGGATATCGCCGCAAGAAAGCGGCGGCGACAGGTCGTCGTCCTCCGGTAAGCCTGCTCAAGAACCCCGTAAGTCTATCTGCTCCGCGAATACCGTCGTTGGATGAGGCGGCCGCAGATGAGCGACGTTTTACCTAGATAAATTCGGAATCCTGATTAATAAATAGAGGCCGTGCTGTCGTTGATTGCCCCGCGGCGAGGTGTGGTGAATCGCGTCCCGACATGCTCACAATGGCGTGATGAGCTTACTCGACTATCCTGCCAATGTGACAACACCGGCAGCAACCTGACGCCAGACAACCAAGCTTTCGGGGTCGCGACGCCTGCTGCGCAGGCGGCGTTTGTGGCGCAGCGAGGGGTGGTCGCGAAGGATTCCATCGCGCCGCCGATCTAATCAGATCGCGTCCGCAGCAACGGTCGAGATTGAATTTTTTTTTTAAGGTAGTTAAATATACAAAGTGTCGTCTCGTTGCGTCTCGTTGTCGGACTGTTGATCCGTATGCAGAACGAGTCTGCATGGGACCAGAGTAAGCGCTAACTCCGGTCGACACAGGAGAATACGCTTGAAAGATGATTCGCAGACCTTTCGTCTTACTTACAAACAGGCTACACGCTCCCGATCACGGCGCGTGCTTAACAGCGCCGTCGCGCTCGCCATCACCACGTCCCTTGCGGCGTGCATGGTCGGCCCGGACTATCGCAAACCCGAGGTCCAGGTGCCGGAAGGGTTCAAGGAGGGCGTCGACTGGCAGCGCGCCGAGGCGAATCCGCAGGCTGCGATCTCAAGCACGTGGTGGCGCATGTATAACGACGACAAGCTCAATGGTCTCGTCGAGCAGGCGTTGCAGGCAAACCAGTCGATCGCAGCGGCGGAAGCCGCCTATCGCGTCGCGCTCGCGACCGTGGAGGGCAACCAGTCGGGCCTGTTTCCGGTCGTCAAGGCGGGCGTCGGCGGTGCGCGTTCCGGCGGCAACATCGGAGCGCTCGCGACTTCGGGTTCGTCGATTTCCCCGGCGGGCAACAGCGTGAACGTTACCGGAACCGTCAGTTGGGAACTCGACTTATGGGGGCAGATCCGGCGCCAGATCCAGGAAGCGAAAGCGAACGCCCAGGCGTCGGATGCGCAGCTTGCCGGTGAGCGTATCTCGATTGCGGCGAGTGTTGCGACTGACTACTTCCAACTGCGCCAGGCCGACTTCGACAGTCACGCGCTCAAGGAGCAGCAGGACATCGACGGCCGGATTCTCTCGATGACGCAATCCGGGTTCGCAGTAGGCGAAGCATCGAACGACGACGTGCTCAACGCGCAGCAGAACCTCGAGATAGTGATCGCCGACCTGCAGGCGACCGAAACGATACGCGAGCAGGACGAGCACGCGATTGCCGTGCTGCTCGGCAAGCCGCCGGCGTCACTCACCATCGAACCCGATCCGGACTATCCCTTCAGTTCGCCTGATGTGCCGCCGGCCCT
>NZ_JBAUSA010001242.1:0-2017 GCF_049581465.1 Caballeronia sp.
CCTGACATCGCCCATCGGCCACAATGTGAGCGCGAGGTAATGCATCGCCGCGACGCCCGGGTCCCATCCAAAGCGGAACGCGAAATCGTCGTCGCGTCCTGGTTGGAACAAGACCAGCGCGCGTTCCAGATGGTCTTGCGCATCGCGATACTCTCCGGCGAACCAACGTGTGATTCCGATTGCCCGATGGGCGACGCCGGCCTCCGGCGAATCGGGCCTCGCCTCGACGTCACCGAGGAACGCCTTGGCGTGGGCCTTCATCGTCGACAACTCCCCGCGAACGAAGCTGCCGACCCATAAGCCGTAGTGGGCCGCCAGCCCTTCGAAGGCATCCTCTTCGCCAACCGCCGACTCACGGGCTTTGCTGAATGCTTCCGCCGTTTCCGGCGCGCCGTAGCCGCGCGCCGCGATCAGCGCGTTACCGTACGCCGTGTGCAGATGCAGCCGCCGCTGACGTTGCGCCGCTGCGGCCTTGACCTCATCCGTCTGCATTAGCGCCGCGAGCAGCGCCTGCGCCTCGGCGATCTCAGGCATTTCGGGCGTCGGCGAAAACCCTTCGAGCGCGGGAGCGAGGGTTGCATAAGCGTCGGCGGGGCGGGCGCTCGATTGATAGAGCTTCGCTAACCTCAACGCGGCTTGCAGGCCGAAGCTGCGCGCGCCCCGCTCTCGCCCGATGGCAATGGCGGCGAGATATGCATCCTCGGCGCGCGCGGGATTTTGGGGATCCGCTTTCAAGAGGATGTCGCCGCGAATGCGATGGAGGAACGCGTCAGTCCAGTGTTCTCCCGTCTCGCCCGGCAGCTCTAGCCCTGCGTTGATCTGTGCAGTCGCCTCGTCCGCGCTCTGGCATTCAGCGTCGAGTTCGGCAAGTGTGCCGAGTAAATGTGGCCTACCAGCTCGGACGCCCGCTTCAGTGCGCTTCCCCAAGGCGTGACGCATTTCAGCTCGCGCGGCCTCGCGATCGCCAAGCCGCGCACGCGCCCATGCACGGTAGATCTCTCCCTCCATGAGATACAAGGCCAACCCGTTTGATGTTGCGATTTCGATCAGCTCATCTGCATCACGCAGGGCCGACTCGGCGTCGTCGCGAAACATTCCGAGCATCGCCTTAAAGAAGCGCGAGTTAGCCAGCGTCGGAATATGTCCCAAGGCGTCAGCGCGCGCCGTCGCTTGATCGATCAGCTCACGCGCCCGCGCGACTTCGCCGAACTGCCAACTGACATGCGCCAGGTAAGCAGTCGCGGCAATTCCAGAGTCGAGGGCATGACGGCACTTAGTGGCGCTGTTCCAGTCAGGATCGTAAATCCTGATGGCTTCCTCGAGATGCATGCGAGCGTCCGGCAAAGCGCCCGCATGAAGGTATACAAGGCCGGACAGGCGGTGCGCGGCGACAATGTCTGGCAACTCACCTTCGGCGATTGATTCTCGTAGGAAGGTCAGGGCCATCGACAGCGCCTGATTCACTTCACCGTTCACCAAGTGTGTCGCGATCTGGACGTAGTAGGCGTTGAGGCGCTCTGCGATATCTTCCTTTCCCGAGACCAGTTCTTGGACGCGCGCGACGGCCGCTTTTGTTTCATCGGCGGCGTAGCCGCGAGACCATGCAATCGCGCGAGCGTAGTTAGTCTGTAGTTTCAGCCGTTGGCCAATCGGACCCGCGCCGCCTGCGTCTCCTCCTCCCTTGTCCGCCATCTCGATCGCCTTGCCGAGATGGGCGATCGCCTCCTGAAAGGCCGATCGACGGAGCGCCTGGTCGCCGGCCTTGCCCCACCATTCGATCGCAAGGTCGCTGAGGTCCGCCTGAGTGAAATGATGGGCGATCGCCTCGGGCTCGGCGTTCGCGTCGCGCAAAGCCTCGGCCGCGCGGCGGTGCAGCGCCTGGCGGCGGCTCTTGAGCAGGCTGTCATAGGCCGCGTCCTGGATCAGCGCATGCTTGAAGCGATAGTTGGCCTGCGGCGGCGCGCCCTCGACGAACAGAAGATCGGCGTCGGCAAGCCGATCCAATGATGCTTGAAGC
>NZ_JBAUSA010001243.1:0-1599 GCF_049581465.1 Caballeronia sp.
GCGCGTTTGTAGGCTAGGCCAACACGACGGCGAAGCTGTCGCAATAACTAACGAGATTTGACGTGAGGGCGTGCAGATTCGTCTCCTGCAACGGCGTAGGAGTAGTGATATTCGTCGCTGATTGCCCCTTTGAATTCGTCGGCGTGCGGCACTAATCGAGTTCGCACGAAGCCTAGCTATTCAATCAGAGCGATTGAAGGGGCGTTCCGAGTGTCGATCTCCGCGTCCACACGAGCGAGCCGGAAGCTTGCCACGACTTCTGACATCGATGCGCGGATTGCTTCGGTCGCAATACCCAGTTCTCGATGCGCCGCGAACACGAAGTAAGCGACAAGCGCACGGCGCTCGAAGGGCTTGACCGTGAATTGCACGTAGCCGAGCAGTTGCTGCGTGGTCGCCGACGCTATCACCCAGTTAAGCCACGCCTCTCGACCATCAGGCGATAGACGGCGTTCTAAACGCCGATAGCGCTCGGCGAGCGCTGCCACGTCTTTGTAGGGCAGATCAGGCGTGAAATCGTAGCTGCGCAAGTCGCTTAAGCCCTGAAACATCTGCTCGGCGTGCGACGCATTCAGCGGATACAGGACCAAGCGCTCCGTATGGATAGTTTTCTCGTCAAGTTGTTCCATGAACCTTGATCTTTTATATAGGGTTTGCGCGCGATAGCGGTCATCTTGAATGCCGCGCGGCCTATGTTCCATCGAAGCATGCGCAAGGCAACCAGGAATTACTTCTCACTCAGACGTTGCTCATCTTTGGGAAAAACACCACGTTTGGCAAACCCTCGAAATGCCGATCACATGTCAATAGATCCGCGCCGTGATGCCGGGCCGTTGCGTAGACGATCGCGTCGGCCGTCGCCAGCTTGTGTTCCCGATGCAGGTCAGCGGCCAGCAACGCGATCGTCGTGTCCAGCGGGACGACCCGACATTTTTGTGTGTAGGCAATGACTTCGTCGGCTTTCTCCTCCCCGACTTCCCGCACTAACCATTTTGACAGTTCGAGCTGCACGATCGTTGGGACGACGCAGTAGAGCTTGCCCGGCAGCGCGTCACTGAGCCTTTTGCCAAGCGCGCTACCCGTCAGCCATTCGATCCAGGCCGACGTGTCCACTACTCGAAACGGAGCCGTCATCAGTACCGGTCCTCCCGGTCACGGTAATTACTAGTGTCGGCGCCCTTGGCCATTCCAGCCAATTGTCTCAACTCGGGCACGGGCATCAGCAGCACGCCCTTGCCTTTGGGAATAAAAACAAATTCCTGGCCCGCTTCCCAATGCTGTTCTTCGCGGACCTCCTTGGGAATGGAAATTTGAAACTTGCTGGATAACGTGGCGAGCGCCGGCATTTTTACTCCAAGTAGATCGATGTTCTACAGGTAAGAATACACGTTAGCGTGTGCATTATCAATCATGGTGGGCAACCGACTTGGCGTCCCCAATGCAGCGCAAGCCGTCAGTCAGGAAAATCCGCGCCGAGCGTCGTCGCCTCCCACGTATCGAGATCACGTTCGAGCCTGGCAAGTTTCGCGCGGACCGATTCCAGCCCCGGCTTGCCCAACACAAGATTCGAAGGCGGCGTGGCTGCCTCGACGGCGGCGA
>NZ_JBAUSA010001244.1:0-3875 GCF_049581465.1 Caballeronia sp.
GAAAAGTGGCGTATTGGCTTCCGGAAAAGAAATACCAACCGGCCCCAGCGACAGTCAAGACAAGCAAGAACCCCACGAATGCGATTGTCGCCTTCGTGTTGATATGGTTTCCCATCGCGCACGCCTCCACGGCTATGCCGAACCCCGCCAGCGAAACGGGAACCAGCGGTCGATGTCAGCCTTATCTGCGGGACTGACTGGTTAGTGCCGCCCAACTCACCAATCCGTGGTGTCGAAAGTGCCCGACGCCTTGCGGGAGTGCGCATGTTAAACGGCCGACGAAGCCAGAATATTCCATTCTGATCGGTCAGCGCCTGGTGTGTCTGGCCGCTCGCACGAACCCGTCAGCCATCGTCGGCGGCGCTCCCCCTTTCGGCGAAAATAATTTCGTCCCCCATGGAATAAATTCGACGACAGTATGACGATTCCCGTCGTCTAGAGTTTGCACGGGAGATGGAATAGACGGTCGACAGCAGTTCTTTATTCAACCCTGCGGCTCGTTCGCTTGAGGCAACCAGAGCCACCCGGGCCCCCTCGCTATGCCGATGCGAAAGCGATATCGGACGGGCTGCCGACTGCGACGTAGGTTCCTGTAGACCGAAGCTTGCCACTGGCCGTATCGACGGAAAAGATCGCGATGTGGTCGCTGCGTTGATTCAGCGAATACATGAAGCGGCCCGACGGATCGAATTTGATCACGCGCGGATAGTCACCCCCGGTCGGGATCTCCCCGACACGTTGCAGATGGCCGTTGCCGGCGACGCTGAACTGCACGATCGTGTCGTGCAGCCGGTTCGCCACGTAGATGAAGCGACCATCGTGTGAAAACACCAGTTCCGACGCGAAGCTCGTGCCCTGATACGCGTCCGGCAGCGTCGAGACCGACTGCAACCGCGTCAACCCGCCGTGCGCGCTGTCGTACGCGTAGCAGACGAGCGTCGACGCTTCCTCGGTGACCTCATACATATAGCGGCCATTCGGATGAAACGCGACGTGCCGCGGGCCAGCGCCAGGCGACGACGCGATGAACGGCGGGTCGTTCGGTGACAGTGCGCCAGTCGCTTCGTCGAACTTCCACATATACGTGCGATCGGCACCGAGATCGGTCGAGATCGCGAATCGACCGTCGGGCGAAGGCACAATTGTGTGCGCATGAGGACCATCGTGGTCGCTGATGGCAAAGCTGCCGGGCACGCCTTCCGCTGCGTGCGGCGCACCGGCCGGCGCCTGCGGCTGCTGAACAGAGCAAGCCTCGCCCAGCACACCGTCGTTCGAAACCGGAAAGACCGCGACGCTGCCGCTGTTGTAGTTCGCGACCATCAGGAAACGCCCGTTTGGATGCAGGCTCAGATAGACCGGCCCGGCACCGCGTGAGTTGACCGTGTTGACCAGACGCAGCACGCCAGTGCCGCTTTCGATCGCATAGGAGCTGATCGAACCGTTCGACGTGCCGTTGTAGTTCTTGACCTCGCTTACAGCGAACAGGAAGCGCTGTTGCCGATCAACGACCAAGTTGCTCGGATTCTCGATGCCACGCATTGGCGCGAGCGCGTCGAGCTTGCCGCTATTGCGGTCAACCTGGAAGCGATGGATGCCGAGGCCATTGGGCGTGTAGGTGCCGACGTACGCAAATAACGGCTTGCTGATATCGGCAACGTCCGTGGTACTTTTGCTCGCGGCCTGCGCCGCACGAGTTGCCGCGAGCGAACCAATCGCCGAAGCGACAGCCACCGCGCTCACGCTTTTTAGCCAGACGCGTCGCGCCTGCGAACCAGGTACACCGAGATTGCTAACATTGCTCATTGCCTGCCTCCTGGATAGTGACCGACAGCCTTCGGGTGAACAGGAGCGCCGCGAGACGGATGACCCTCTCGCACACGGTCCACGTCATGAAAACTTTAGCGTGCGGTCGCGTTGAAATAAACACTAAGTAGTCCGTATCCGCCATCGTTCACATGCGAACGCGCCCGCGCCGTAGCAGTCCTTCTGTTGCAGTGGGAGACGTCGCAGCGGAGGGTGGCACCCGACTCGCGAGCATCTACAGTCGGGCGCGAGGCTGCGACAACGCATTCGATGACTTGATCAGGTCTTCGAGCATGGCCGCGCGCTTTTCCGGGTCCCTATCGCGGCTCGTCATGAAGCACAACGCCGCGACCGCCGTGCCAGTGCGGTCGTGTATCGGCGCTGCCATGCAGTATCGGAAGGTGTGCGAAAGACCTTCGGTGCAGCAGTAACCCTGTTCAGCAGCGCGTTCGACATCGCGCACGAAGTCTTCAAACTCCACGCGCTTCCCGTTATCGAGGATAAAGTCTTCGTCCGGGATCAGCTTCCGAATTGCATCCGCGCTCAGGTGTGCGAGCAACAGGCGGCCCGTCGCGGTCCATGGAATGGGCACCTTCACGCCGATATCAGAACTGATATTGAACGGCCGTGAGCTGTTCTCCGAGAGGACGACCGTGTATTTGTTGCCCTCCAGCATGCACAGCTGAGCGGTTTCATCGTGCTTGAAGACGAGTGCGAGGATAGCCTGATGGGCGCGGCTGATCAGATCGTTGTGCACCGCGTAGTCGTACCCGTAGTAATGCATCTCGCGACCGAAAAACACGCTGCCGTCGGCCGTAGTTTCGAGCCATCCAGCATCCGAGAGAATCGTGACCAATTCGTAGATGCTCGAGCGTGGCGCGCCGGTCGCTTCAATCAGTTCGCGCATCGTCATAGGCCGCCGCGCGATATGCAACTGCTTGAAGATGCTGACGACCCGATCAACTCCTCTGGCCCTAGATGATTCTGGTGAAGACATTGGCTCAACTCTTCATCGGCGATTAGTGCTCGGCCGTCGAGCACTTAGTTGTCTGATATACCGGACAGTTGTCCGGCTCAGCGGATGAAACAAAGTCTTTCATGGAACGCAAATCGTTGCAATAGGGGGATAGATGGGTTGGGTCGCGGCGATAACGCGCGTGATCACGGCAACGTCGCCGAGTCGCATTGAGGCAGGGTGGCTTCAGGGACAGTCGTTACGTCTTTATTGAGTCTTGTGCGCTACAGTTGAAATACGTATCAACCGGCGATCAGCGAGCTGCTTCCGATGCTGCTCTCGACGGTCTTGTACGTGTGAAGTGAAAGTTGACGTGAGGTCGAGCCATCCAACTTCAATCGGGTAACCTGTTCAGCTTCGAAGCGAAGCGCGGCGGCGAAGAGCGCATCGACATGCTCATCACGGGACAGCGCCTGAACGTGGAGCGGATCGTGTCCATGGGACACACGAGTCCCGAAGGGTTCTGGTACGACGACTCGCGCGCCGAATGGGTTGTACTGCTGTCGGGCGCGGCCGTGCTCGAGTTCGAAGAGGACTCGACGCTACACGACATGCGCCCCGGCGACTACGTGCTGATCGAGCCGCATTGCCGGCATCGCGTTGCGTGGACGCATGCCACAGAGCAAACCGTCTGGCTTGCGATCTACCACGAACGCTGAACTGAGCGCCGATTCATACGCCGCGTTCGACCATCGTCGAGAGTCCCGACAGCCGAGGTGTTGTCCAGTGCCGCAGTGAGTGACGCGGGCTCCCTGATTTCGCTCGGCTTTCAAACCGCGGCGTCACAGGCGCGCTACGTTGGCCGGATGTTTTGGTTCACGCGGAAAAGGTTGCCGGGGTCCAGGTCCCGCTTGATCGAGAGCAGCCGCGAGTAGTTGTCCCGGAAGCTGGCCTTTACCCGGTCCTGTCCCTCTTCCATCATGAAGTTCACGTATGCGCCTCCGGCCGAGTAAGGATGCAATGCGCTCTGGTAATCGCGAGCCCAGGTACTGATCCGTTCCACGTTCGCCGGATCCGGGTCGACACCGACATACACCGCTGCCCAACGGGCATCGCG
>NZ_JBAUSA010001245.1:0-4317 GCF_049581465.1 Caballeronia sp.
GATCAATCCTCAATTTCTTACCAACGACGTCGATGTTAGTAAAATCATTTGCGTCGGCGACCGCCTTTATATCCAGCAGGAAATCAGTAGATGTTCGAGGCGGCGATTGATCTACCTTTAGAGGCGCGCACGCTGCGAGCATTGCCATGCCTGAGGCAGTAAATAAAATCCTGATCTTTTTCATTTCATAAGCGGCTCATCATCCGACAAAATGACTCCGGCAAGTCTTTCGGTCCCCCTAGATTCTGGAAGACCACCCCATTCGTTTCCTGAAAACCACCCGACTCTGCTGGCGGGTTTTCCGGTTTTATATAATTCAACTGGCTTACCATCGCGACAGGTTCTTCCAACCGATCCAGCGACTGCGCATAATCTAAATTGCTAGCCAATGCAACGTTATGGACTACAGTTTTTTCAACAGGTTTCATCAGTGCTTCTCCTTTAAAAAACTTCACGAACTTCGTGTCTCACTTACCGAAATTGCATCATGGAATTCCCGGCACGGTATGCGGCGACCCAGACGGCCGCCACGGTGACCTAAATCCCGATATTGCAAGTTGATTCTCCGACCTACGCATGATCTTGGCGTTTTCAATGTTTTGTCGCTGGCTTTTCATCTGCGTCGTCTCCAGCTCCTTATCTCGATCTGCCGTATTCATGCACCGACCGACCGCGATTCGCTGCTGAAATGAAAAATCAGCCCTATCTACCGGAGTTCCGTCAGCATCAAGCAAACGACACCCCAATTCAGGGCGCGGTGTGTCATCAGCCAAACACATTTTGGTTGATACAAGCGCTGTTAGTGCCACGCACGTAAGAAACAAGTTTCTCGATAATCTTTTTGTCATCACAGCTCCAACTTAGCGGAATTACCAGGAAAAACAGTTCATATGTTGATCAAACAACCGCATCAATCCCGCATCGACTTACGAATCCCGTCTTTAATTGGCTCAAGCAGATAGTCAAAAGCCGAGCGCGCGCGCTTGCGGATATAGACCTCAGTGCGAAGCCCCGGCCCAAGCGTGATCGGATCCTTTGCAAGGCGGTTGGCTTTCTCCACCGCCTGCGCCGGCACCTCCACGCGCACAACATAGACACGGGTTTGCCGGTCTTTGTCGCTCAGGGCGTCGGCGGAGATATAGGTCACCTTGCCGTCAAGCATGGGTGTGGTACGCGAGTTGTACGCAGTCAAGCGGACATCAGCATGACTTCCCGGCCCAATTTGCCGAACGTCGTCCGGCCTGATGTTCGCCTCCACAATCAGCGGTGCGCCTTCAGGCACGACATCGACAATGGGTTCGCGAGGACCGACCACAGCCCCAATGGTATGGACCTTCAACCCGACAATCACCCCGGCAACCGGCGCCATTACTCGCGTACGGGCCGAGAGATCGTGAGCCGGGCGAAGCCTCTCACTCATCTGGACCGCGCGAGTAGTGGCGTCCTTGAGTTCGTCGTCAGCGGTTTTCACATAATCATTACGCAGGGCATTGATCCTCAGCTCAAGATCAGTCTGCCGCTGTTTTGCGCGACTTAGATCGGCATTGCCAGACTGAACGCGTGACAGTGCATCGGCCTCCGTACGCCGAAGATCGAGTACCTTTGTTTCTGCCACGAAACCTTCCTGCTGCAACGCTTCGTTGGTTCGCCTTTGCTGACCTGCCATCTCGTGGCTATGGCTCATTGTCTGAACCATCTGCGCATTGATCGCAATTTCCTGACGCGTCTGGGCGAGTTCGGTACGCAGCATTGAGCTTTGCTCAACGAACGCGCGGCGACGTGCCATGAAAAGAGCCGATTCACGAGCCAGTGTTTCGACGACGCGAGGATCATTGCTCTGACTAACGAGGGCAGCCGGAAACGTGACTGTGTCCTTGAGTTCGCGCTCGGCCAACAAGCGCGCGATCTTCGCCTGCTCGGCGTCATACTGCGCCTGCAATGCGGACAGTTCGGCGGCCGGGCTAACGTTATCCAGCACGATCAGCACTTGGCCGGCTTTCACGTGATCGCCATCGCGGACCAAAATACTCTTTACAATGCCGCCCTCCTGATGCTGCACCGTCTTCCGCTCGCCTTCGGTTCGCACTACACCTTCGGCAACAACCGCACCGGAAAGCGGAGCGAGCGACGCCCAGCCCCACATCAGAGCTAACCCTATCGCAACGCCCACGGCACTCACCGCAATCAGCCGGCGGGGAAGCGGCAGCGTGTTCGCATCCGATACCCGCGGGCGTTCTAATAAACCACGCGCGGTTTCAGCTAAACGTCGTAAATTAAACCGTCTCATCGGTTGCCTCCAATCAGCGGTTCAATCACATGCTGCAAAATCGGCTTCAGCGAAGAACGAGTGGCTTGAAGCATCGTTATATCGACATCAGCTATTTCGCTTACTTCAGCGGAACCCATGCCCCCGGCAAGCCGGTCGTCTCCCGTCTGAGGCAAATCCGGAGGCGGCCCAAACTGCTCCACTTGCCCGTCCTTCAAGCGCAGGATTCGGTCGCCAAGCGCTATCAGTGATGGCCGGTGAGTGACCGCAATGATGGTCACGCCATCGGCTTTTAACTGCCGCATCACCCGGTCAAGTGCGGCTTCCCCTTCGGTATCGAGGCTGGCGTTCGGCTCGTCCAACAACAGCAGAGCGGGCTCACCATATAAAGCGCGTGCAAGGGCAATGCGCTGGCGTTGCCCACCGGACAAGAGTTCGCCAGAATCTCCAATTAACGTCTCGTAACCTTGGGGCAAACCCAGGACTACCTCGTGAACGCCCGCGCGCTGTGCCGCGCGAACAATGGCGGCGGAGTCGAGCGGCAACGGTTTCGCGGTACGCGCGATGTTTTCCGCGACGCTACCGGCGAATAGTTCAACGTCCTGCGGCACATAGCCGAGATACCGCCCGAGTGACGGCCTGGGCCACTGCGCTATGTCGGCTCCGTCGAGCCGCACGGTGCCGGCCTGCGGACTCCAAAGCCCGGAGATGACACGTAGTAGCGTGGACTTTCCCGACGCGCTTGGACCCGTGATGATCAGCGTCT
Organism: Caballeronia sp.; assembly: GCF_049581465.1. Classification (GTDB taxonomy): domain Bacteria; phylum Pseudomonadota; class Gammaproteobacteria; order Burkholderiales; family Burkholderiaceae; genus Caballeronia. The sequence goes on from NZ_JBAUSA010001245.1 coordinate 3,033, forward strand.
GCCCAGCGGCGAGCGCGAAGTCAATGCCGCGTAGCAACAGCCGACCCATCCCTGGCGTTCGCGCGGGCACACTAAAGGCGATGTGTTCAACGCGAATTTCGCCTGTTGGCGGCGGCAGTTCCACCGGATCAGTGTCGGCCTGAACGGCTAGTAACGCATTCAGTCGTGGCCAAGCCTCGCGAAGTTCGCCCGCTTGCTTCCAGTTACCGATCAACTGTTCAATGGGTGCCAGGGCTTTGCCAAGCAGAATGGTCGTGGCCAGCATCACCCCGGGCGTAGCATGGCCGGCGATCACGAGTACTGCACCAGCCGCCATCATGATGACCTGGATCGCCTGCCGCAGCGTCTTGGTCACGTCTCGATAGAACGCGCTGCTGTCGGACACGCTACGCTGCGCAGCGATGTATTCGCGCTTGCGGGTATCCCAAGCGTCCACCAGGTTGCCCACCATCCCGAGCACAGTCATGACTTCGGCGTTACGCATGATCTGCTGATAGAACACATCGCCTTCACGCTGCCGGACAAGGTAGGACTGGATGGCTTTCCGGGTGAGCCGGTCGTTAGCGAACGCAACACAAATCAACACAAGCGCACTAACCGCGGCGATCAACGCCAGGGTCCAGTGAAAGAGGCCGATGACAACGAGATAAACCAGCAGCCAAGGTGCGTCAAAGAAGGCAATCACGCCCGAACCGGCCAGGAATGCGCGCAGTGTATTGATGTCGCCCGGCCCTGCGATTGGCTTCTGCTGCAGTCGGCGCGCATGCGCTGAAATCTGCGCCGCAAGCGTCAACCGGTCGAGCCGATTGCCTATCTTCAAGCCCAGATCGGACAAGATCCGGCTGCGCGCAATGTCGACCCCCAGATTCATCCCGAGTGCAATCACCATGAAAGCCATGAGCATTAGCAGAGTTTCGATGCTCTGGCTTGGCAACACTCGGTCAAAGACCTGGAGCAGATAGATGGTAGGTGCAAGCACGAGCAAATTCGACGCGATGCCGAACACGGCCGCGACAAGCAGGTGACGTTTGATGAGTTGGTACATTAGCGCGCCACCGGTGCGTTGGAGCGTGGGAGCGCCGAGAGAGCGTTCTCGCCGAGCAACGCGTCGAGAGCGGCCAGATCGGTCTCACTGAGATCGGCGGTGCTTGCCTTCAGCTTCAGTCCCTGCACAAGCGTTTCCGCACGGGCGCGCGCCAGATCGCGCCGCGCCCTGTACAGCTTGTCCTCTGCATCGAGCACGTCGGCATTCACACGGATGCCAACGCGGTAGCCAGTCTGATTG
>NZ_JBAUSA010001246.1:0-2325 GCF_049581465.1 Caballeronia sp.
CTCAACCCTCGCTCCACACTCTCCGCGAGCAGCACCCTTCTCAACCCTCGCTCCACACTCTCCGCGAGCAGCACCCCGCTCCACCCTTGCCCCCCACTTGCCGCTGACCAAGCACCACCCCAAACACGCACCGCGCGCAGCCCCCTTTGGTGCCAACGAACGAAAAAAAGGCCCGCAATGCCAAATTCATTCCCCGATAAATTGCTCCCGGGCGCACCCTACCCGCTCGGCGCCAACTGGGATGGTCTAGGCGTCAATTTCGCCGTGTTCTCCGCCAATGCGCAAAAAATCGAGGTCTGCCTCTTCGATACCACCGGCCGCAAGGAACTGACCCGCTTCGAACTGCCCGAATGCACCGACGAAATCTGGCACGGCTATCTCCCCGGCGCACATCCCGGCACGGTCTACGGCCTTCGAGCACACGGCGCCTATGCGCCGCACCACGGACATCGCTTCAACCCGCACAAACTCCTGCTAGACCCCTACGCCAAGAAACTCGTCGGTCATTGGCGCTGGTCCGACGCACTATTCGGCTATCGCGTCCACTCGAACCGCCTGGATCTATCAATGGACCGGCGCGACTCAGCACCCGCCATGCCGAAATGCGTCGTCACCGACGACGCCTTCGACTGGTCCCGCGACGCCCGCCCAAACGTGCCGTGGGGCGAAAGCGTGATCTACGAAACGCACGTGCGCGGCACCTCAATGCTGCGCCACGACATCCGGCAACACGAACGCGGATCGTTCGCCGCGCTGTCATCGCCATGGTTCATCGAGCATCTGCAGAAACTCGGCATTACGGCAGTCGAATTCCTGCCCATACACGCGTTTCTCAACGACCGCTTTCTAGTCGAACGCGGACTGCGCAATTACTGGGGCTACAACACCGCTGCGTTCTTCGCTCCCGAACCCTCCTACCTGTCAACCAACCGCCTGAACGAAATGCGTATCGCGGTGCGGCGGCTGCACGCAGCAGGCATCGAAGTGATTCTCGACGTGGTCTACAACCACACATGCGAAGGCAACGAACTCGGGCCGACCGTGTCGTGGCGCGGGCTCGACAACGCCAGTTACTACCGCCTGATTCCCGGCGACGAACGTCATCACATCAACGACACAGGCTGCGGCAATACAGTGAACCTGTCGCACCCGCGCGTGCTTCAAATGGTCATGGATTCACTACGCTACTGGGCGACGGCTTTCAATATCGACGGCTTCCGTTTCGATCTCGGCGTCACACTCGGTCGTGAAGGCCACGGTTTCGATCAAGGCTCCGGCTTCTTCGACGCCATTCGCCAAGACCCCATCCTGAACACGCGCAAAATGATCTCCGAACCCTGGGACATCGGCCCTGACGGGTATCAGGTCGGCAATCATCCACCCGGGTTCGCCGAATGGAACGACAAGTTCCGCGACGGCGTCCGCCGTTTCTGGCGCGGCGACGCAGGCGTGCGCCCCGACCTCGCCGCGCGGCTCACAGGTTCCGCGGAATTGTTCCACCGGCGCATGAGAAAACCATGGGCATCGGTGAACTTCGTGGCATCGCACGACGGCTTCACAATCGCCGACGTGACGGCCTATCAGCAAAAGCACAATGACCTGAACCAGGAAGGCAACAACGACGGCCATAACGAAAACTGCAGCGCGAACTGGGGGGTGGAAGGTCCCACCGACGACCCCGACATCATCGAGACGCGCGCTCGCGTGGCGCGCGCACTGATCGCCACCAACCTTCTCTCGCTCGGCACCCCCATGCTCCTCGCTGGCGATGAGTTTGGCCGCACCCAGCGCGGCAACAATAACGCGTATTGTCAGGACAACGAGATCTCGTGGATGGACTGGGACGAGGCGGCTTCCCTCGCCGGACGCGCGATGAACGATTTTGTCGCGCGCATGATCGCACTGCGCAAAAACTACCCGCTGCTGCGCGAAATGCGCTTCCTTCACGGCGATCGCGAAGTGCTGCCCGGCCTCTACGACGTGAGCTGGTTCGACGAGCGCGGCGTGCCGCTGTCCATCGATGCGTGGCACGACCCCGAAGGACGCGTGCTAACGCTGCGCCGCGCAGGACCCGGGCTGGATGGCGAGATCGACGTAATCCTCATCATGATGAACGGCTCCTCAGAGCCGGTGACTTTCGCGCCGCCCGCGCCGCACTTGGAATGGAACGTGCTTATTCATAGCGCCGTGCCCGACGCGCTGCAAAGTGCGTTGATCGGCAGCGAGATGGAAGTGCAGGCGCACAGCGTGGCCGTGCTGCTCGCGCAACCCACGGGCGACGCCGACTGGCAGGCGGTGTGGATGGCAGGCGCGCACGAGGGGCCG
>NZ_JBAUSA010001247.1:0-3463 GCF_049581465.1 Caballeronia sp.
CGACGTCGTCGCGAAGGAGGTTGCTCACATGGGCATCCGCGTGTGCACGCTGGAACCTGGCGGGATGCGCACCGACTGGGCCAGCGAAGCACGTCGCGGCATTGATGACATGCTGCCCGACTACGAACAGTCGGTCGGCAAGATGCTCGAGCTTCTGGAAGCTTATGGAGGTCACGAAATCAGCGACCCCGCGAAGATCGCGGCATTAATCGTCCAATTGTCACGTCGCGACCCGCTTCCATTGCGTCTGGTGCTCGGTGGCGACGCGCTGCACATCTGCCGTCTCGCAGACGCTGAACGCGCTGAGGAACTGCAGCAATGGAGCGAAACCTCACTTTCCACGCATTTCCCGGATGCGCAACTGCCGGCTGGGCTCGATGTGCTGAAGCAGCCCAAATGACATAACGTAGGCACCACCACCACCACCGCCACCGCTACGCTTGGGCTAGAACCGGTATCCGATTCCGAGAAAGACGATCACCGGGTCCGCCGTGATACGCGTTTTGTTGGACAACACCGTCTGACCGTTGGCGGCCACGGAACTCACTGTCGCATTTGTCTTGAGAGGCAGATACGTCACGGATGCAGTCGCGTACCAGTTCTTGCTGAAATTGTAGGAGGCGCCCATGTCGAACGCAGGGTTCCATGACGGACTAAGCGAAGTCTTGACCTGCCCGCCCGGCCCTGCAACCTCCTGTAACGCGCCACTGAATGTCGAATTGAGCTCGTTGTGCGAGTACCACGTATAGTTCCCGCCGATACCGACAAACGGGCGCAACTTCGTCTGCGCGTCGAAGAAGTAATATTTCACGAAAAGAATGGGGCACCACGACCGGGTGGTGGCGAGCGGCTGCAGGTTCCCCAGTCCGAGCGATGGCCCGCCGGGACCGAAAGGTGCGACGTTGCCCTGTGCATAGAGCTTGAGCTTGGGCGGTACGCCCGTCGCCAGGTCCAGCGCGATGTTGTCCGTAAAGAAATAGGTCGTCGAGAGCTCTGCGGTGAACGTGTTGTGTATCTGTCCACCCGTTCCCGGAGACGTGAACGTGCCCGCAGCCGAAGTGCTCTGCAACAATGTGGAGGAGGACGGGCCGAAGTCGAGCCAGGATGCGCCCACGCTGGGTATTAAACTGCCTGCGCTCTGTCCCATCGCACTGGAACATATCGCGCCCGTTATTAACGCAAGGCATGCAAGTCTTTTCATCAGCTCGTCTCCCAATTATTTTGCATTACTTATCAACACCTTTGCGTCAATGTTTTTTCTCGCACCGCCTCCGCTCAGAACTGCTCGATGGGGAGGCTCGACCCGCTCGATGCGCCGCTGCGGATCGTCTCCAGAAGCGCCGTCGCTTTGGGCAAGACCTTGTCGGCGTAGAAACGCGCAGTGGCGAGCTTCGTGCGATGGAAGTCCGGGTCTTCATTCGCTGCGCTTTTGGTCGACGCAACAAGCGCTGCCCGCCCCATCTGCCACCCGCCGCACACGTAGCCAGTGAGCATCAGATAGTCGACTGAAGTGGCAAGCGCTGCGTCGGGCTGAGTCGCCAATGCTTGCAGCATCCAGCCGGTGGCATCGTCGAGCGCCTGGACACCGGCCGCGAGCGCCGTGCCAACGGACGTCACTTCTGGATCCGTGCTGCCCTCCAACTCCAGCGCGGCCCGACGCATCTCCGCAATAAGGTCAGCCATCGCCGCGCCCTGATCCGACGCGAGCTTGCGGCTTACGAGATCCGCAGCCTGGATGCCCGTCGTGCCCTCGTAGATCGGCGCGATGCGTGCATCGCGCAGGAACTGGCATGCACCCGTCTCCTCGATATAGCCCATCCCGCCGTGCACCTGCACCCCCATCGACGCAATCTCGACGCCCAACTCCGTGCACCATGCCTTCAACACGGGAATCAGGAGATCGACACGCGCCTGGCGGCGTGCGCGCTGAGCCTCTTCGGGCTCGCGATGCGCGCGGTCCATGTCCGCGGCCATCACGTATCCGAAAGCGCGCATCGCTTCGACCTGGGACTTCATCGTCAACAACATGCGCCGCACATCCGGGTGATGGATGATTGCCACAGCGCCACCCGATTTGCTGGCCGCGAGCCGTCCCTGGACGCGTTCCTTCGCGTATTCGCGGGCCTGTTGATATGCCCGTTCCGCGATCGCAAGCCCCTGGATACCTACCTTCTGGCGCGCCTCGTTCATCATCGTGAACATATGCGCGAGACCTTTGTTCTCCTGCCCCACCAGATAACCGATCGCCCCACCCTGGTCCCCGAAGCTCATCACGCAGGTCGGACTCGCGTGAATGCCGAGCTTGTGTTCGAGCGACACGCAGTGCACGTCGTTGCGTTGCCCCGCAGCGCCATCGGCATTCAGCAGGAACTTGGGCACGAGAAAGAGCGATATGCCGCGCACGCCCTCAGGCGCGTCCGGCGTGCGTGCGAGGACGAGATGAATGACGTTGTCCGTCATGTCGTGATCGCCCCACGTGATAAAAATCTTCTGCCCGGAGAGGCGATAGTGGTCGCCTTCGGGCACCGCCTTCGTGCGCACGGCGGCGAGATCGGAACCGGCTTGCGGCTCGGTCAGGTTCATGGTGCCCGTCCACTTGCCGCTGACGAGATTGGGCAAATAGCGTCCCTTGAGTTCTTCCGAGCCGTGCTGCCTCAGCGCCTCCGTGGCCCCCGCCGTCAACAGAGGACACAGGGCAAACGCCATGTTGGACGAATTCCACATCTCGACGGTCGCCGCATTCAGCAACTCGGGCAGCCCCTGCCCGCCGAAATCCGGGTCGCCGGCGAGGCCGCTCCAGCCGCCTTCGGCGAACTGCCGGTAGGCTTTCGCGAAACCGTCCGCGGCAACGACGCCGTCCTTCGTCAGTCGCGCGCCCTGCTCGTCGCCGGACTTGTTCAGCGGCGCCAGCACTTCGGTGGCGAGCCTCGCCGCCTCGTCGAGGACAGCCTCGGCGAGTTCGGGCGTCACCTCCTCGAAGCCCGGCAGCGAAGACAACTCGCCGAGACCGGCCAGTTCCGTCATCACGAAGCGCATGTCGCGCAGCGGTGCAATATAGATGCCCATCATGGTCTCCCGAATCAGTTTTGTTGCAGCTTGTCCAGCTCACCGGATAACTCCGGCAATACTTTGAAGAGATCGCCGACGATCCAGTAATCGGCGGCCTGGAAAATCGGCGCCTCCTCGTCCTTATTGATCGCGACAATCACTTTCGAGTCCTTCATGCCGGCCAGATGCTGGATCGCACCGGAAATGCCGACCGCGATATAGAGTTGCGGCGCGATGACCTTGCCGGTCTGGCCCACCTGATAGTCGTTCGGCACGAAACCGGCGTCCACGGCAGCGCGCGACGCGCCGACCGCTGCGCCCAGCTTGTTGGCGATGTCCTCCAGCAGTGCGAAGTTCTCGCCGGAGCCCATACCTCGGCCGCCCGAGATCACCCGCTGCGCCGCTGTCAGTTCAG
>NZ_JBAUSA010001248.1:0-4389 GCF_049581465.1 Caballeronia sp.
CGCCGCTGCACCGCATGTACCGATTCACGCAAGGATCAATTGATGCAAGGCATGACCATCATCAACGGCATGAAGGCTGACAGCGACGGTTGGGACGGTGGGCAGATTCTCGATCCGGAGAACGGCAAGCTCTACAAGTGCAAGATGCACCTTGAAGACGGTGGGCAGAAATTGGTGGTGCGCGGCTATATAGGCGTGGCCCTGCTGGGCCGCTCGCAGACGTGGATCCGGCAGCAATAAGCGGATTACTTGATTGCCAGGGACAAAAAAAATCCGGCTTGAAGATCATGGATCTCAAGCCGGATTTTTCATGACCGCGCAATCATGACTTCGCGGCACCGTCAGGCGGCATGACGCACATTGATACCTGCCGCAGCAGCCATTGGATTGACGGCAACCGCACGATCACCCAGATCCTCGATACCGGTACCCGGAACCCGCATGCGGGACGTCATCAACGAATACAACCCCTCGCTCGCGCCGCCGAACAACTGATTCATCACGCGGGCTAGCACGCCCGTGTCATGCCATGACTTGAAGCGCCGATGACACGTCTGGTACGACGGGTATTTGCGTGGCATGGTGGACCACGAAGCCCCGCTGTACATCACCCAAAGCACACCGTTCAGGACGGCGCGGGTGTTGGCGAGCGGCCGCCCGCGCAACTCGGAACGTGGACGCAACTCAGGCAGCAACGGCGCCACTAATTGCCATTCTTCGTCGGACATATCGCGGTAGGGCTTCATGGTTCTCTCCAATCACAAGTAAGTGATTAGAAGATACCGATCCGCCCGACGCGCTCATATCAGACCTGTCCTAATCTTGAAATACAACGCAAAGCCTTGCCGCGGTGAGCGCTCCGGGAAATTATGAGTCTCGGATAGTGAACTCTGCAAATGTGTAGTCTGCACTCAGGTCAGCGACGTATCGACCGTCCGGCGCTCGGACTCAAGGTATTCCTTCGACTGCATCTCCGTGATGCGCGAGACCGTGCGCGTGAACTCGTTCGCCATGGGGCCTTCAACATAGAGCTCATCGGCCGGCACCGCTGCCGACATCAGGAGCTTCACCTTGTGGTCATAGAACACATCGATAAGCCAGGTGAACCGCCGCGCCTCCGACGCATTGCGCGGCGACATACGCGGCACGCCTGACAGGATCACAGAGTGAAAACGGCTCGCCAGTTCGAGGTAATCGTTCTGTGAACGCGGGCCGCCGCATAGCGTGGCGAAGTCGAACCACACCACGCCGTCCGCCTTGCGCAGTGCCTTCAGTTCGCGCTTCTCGATACGCAGGATCGGGCTTTCATCCGGCACTGCGGCGAGCTTCGTGAAGTCGGCGCGCAACGCCTTGTCCGCATCCGCGCCGAGCGGCGTGTGATAAGCCGTGACTTGCGACAGCGTGCGCTTGCGATAATCCGTTCCAGCGTCGACGTTGATCACGTCCAGCTTCGACTTGATCAACTCGATAGCCGGCAGCAGGCGATCGCGATGCAAGCCATCGGGATAAAGCAAGTCCGGGTCGTAATTGGACGTCATCACGAACTGCACCCCCGCCCCGAACAAGCGATCGAGCAGCCGATACAGAATCATGGCGTCGGCGATATCGGAGATATGAAATTCGTCGAAACAGATCAGCCGGTAGCGCTTCGCGATGCGACGTGCGAGTTCGTCGAGAGGGTCCGCCTGCCCTTTCAGCTCTTCCAACTCACGATGCACCTCGCGCATGAATTCGTGAAAATGCAAGCGCGTCTTGCGCTGCACAGGAACGATCGCGAAGAAGCTGTCCATGAGGAAGCTCTTCCCGCGCCCCACGCCGCCCCACATGTAGACGCCACGTGGCAGCTCCGGGTGCACGATCAGCTTCTTGAATGCGTTCGAGCGACGCGCCTTGTAAGCGACCCATTCGTCGAAGCATCGCTGCAAGCGCTCGACCGCCAGGAGTTGCGCGGCGTCCGATTGATAGCCCCGTGTCTGCAGTTCCTGTTCGTAGTATTCAGTGACGTTCATGATGCGTGTTTCGGGCCCGTTGGAATAAAACAAAGGCGAGCGGGAAAACTCCCGCCCGCCTTCGCGTTGCTGCTTTTTGCCTGAAGCAACCCGCTGAGATTACATGTTCAGCGCGCGTTTATCGACGGCGAGTGCGGCTTCCCGCATCACTTCGGACAACGACGGATGCGGATGGCAGATCCTGCCGATATCTTCCGCTGCCGCCTTGAACTCCATCGCCACCACGGCTTCGGCAATCAGATCCGACGCGTTCGCCGCGATGATATGGCAACCGAGCAACTCGTCGGTCTTCGCATCGGCGATCATCTTCACGAAGCCGTCCGACTTGCCGATACCCAGCGCGCGGCCGTTCGCCATCATCGGAAACTGGCCCGTCTTGATCTCGCGGCCTTCCGCCTTGAGTTGCTGTTCCGTCTTGCCGACCCACGCAATTTCCGGTTCGGTGTAGATCACCCAGGGAATGCAGTTGTAGTCGATATGCGGCTTCTGGCCGTCGATGACCTCGGCCACCAGCACACCTTCGTCTTCCGCCTTGTGCGCAAGCATCGGGCCGCGCACCACGTCGCCGATCGCGTAGACATTCGGCACGCTCGTCGCACAATGGTCGTCCACAGGAATGAAGCCGCGTTCATCTGCCTTCAATCCGATCGCTTCCAGGCCGAGGTTATCCGTGTTCGGCACGCGTCCGATCGACACGATCAGGCGATCGGCGTCGAGCGTCTGCGCGTTGCCGTCCTTATCGGTGTAGGCGAGCGAAACACCCGCGTCCGACGCTTTCACTTCGCCGATCTTTACGCCGAGGTGAATGTCCAGGCCCTGCTTCTTGAACTGCTTCGCGGCTTCCTTCGCCAACGAGTCGTCGCACGCGCCCAGAAACGCCGGCAGCGCTTCGAGTACGGTGACGTCCGAGCCGAGCCGGCGCCACACGGAGCCCAGTTCCAGCCCGATCACGCCCGCGCCGATCACGGCCAGCTTCTTCGGCACGGTATCGAACGACAAGGCGCCTTCATTGTCGGAAACGATTTTGTTGTCCACCGGGATGTTCGGCAGATGACGCGCCTTCGAACCCGTCGCGATGATCACGTTCTTCGCGCTCACCGTTTCGGTCTCGCCTTCGCCGCTCACTTCGATCTGCACGCCGGCGTCCGTCTTGCCCGCGAACTTGCCGTGACCCTTCAGCCACGTGATCTTGTTCTTGCGGAACAGGAATTCGATCCCCTTCGTCATCTTCTCGACGATGCCTTCCTTGCGCGCCAGCATCTTCGTGATGTCGAGTTGCACGTCGCCGACATTGATGCCGTGGTCTCCCAGGTGATGCGAGACGTTTTCAAACTCCTCCGACGAAGCCAGCAACGCCTTCGACGGAATACAGCCCACGTTCAGGCACGTGCCACCCAGCTTCATTGCGCCTGCCGGGTTCTTCCATTGTTCGATACACGCAACCGACTTGCCAAGTTGCGCCGCGCGAATCGCCGCGATGTAACCGCCAGGGCCAGCACCGATCACGACAACATCAAATTCTTTGGACATGCCTACCCTTCTCTTGTTGGATACGCCGCGCGCCCGAGCCTATCGGGCGCGCCGCGAGTCTTAATTGAGGTTGTATTGCGTGAATTAAAGGTCCAGCAGCAGGCGTGCGGGATCTTCCAGTGCATCCTTCATCGCGACCAGCGACAACACCGCTTCGCGGCCGTCGATGATCCGGTGATCGTAGGACAGCGCCAGGTAGTTCATCGGGCGAATCACGATCTGGCCGTTCTCGACCACCGCGCGGTCCTTGGTCGCGTGCACGCCGAGGATGGCCGACTGCGGCGGGTTGATGATCGGCGTGGACAACATGGAGCCAAACACGCCGCCGTTCGAGATCGAGAACGTGCCACCCGTCATTTCTTCGATCGACAGCTTGCCGTCGCGCGCCTTCGCGCCGAATTCAGCGATCTTCTTTTCGATGTCGGCGAGGCTCATCTGATCAGCGTTGCGCAGGATCGGCACCACGAGACCGCGCGGCGAACCGACCGCGATACCGATATCGAAGTAACCGTGATAGACGATGTCGTTACCGTCGATCGACGCGTTCACCAGCGGGTACTTCTTGAGGGCATGCACGGCCGACTTCACGAAGAACGACATGAAGCCGAGCTTCACGCCATGTTCCTTCTCGAAGCGGTCCTTGTACTTGTTGCGCAGGTCCATCACCGGCGCCATGTTCACTTCGTTGAACGTGGTCAGGATGGCGTTGGTTTGCTGCGATTCCAGCAGACGCTCGGCGATACGGGCACGCAGGCGCGACATCGGCACGCGTTGTTCCGGACGGTCCTTGAGCCACTGGTCGGCGCCCGGCGCCTTCACGTCCGGCAGGGACGGACGGGTGGCCTTGGCG
>NZ_JBAUSA010001249.1:0-3622 GCF_049581465.1 Caballeronia sp.
AACCAGCGTCGTGCGCTCCATGACCATGGCTTCGGCAAGTTCGGCCATGGTCATGTCCGGCGTGGTGTCGAGCGCGGACACGATGCTGAATTGCGTCGGCGTGATTCCCACCTCCGACAAATGCCGCTCGTAGAGCTGCGAGATGTGGCGCGCGGCCTGCCGGATCGCAAAGCAGTCGTCGTGGCGCTGGATTTTTGTGTGCATGTGCACAGTATAAAAGTGTATATGCACAAACGTCAATGTTCATTACGTGCCAGAGCTAGCTCACCGCTATTTCTCTTCTGGCGAGAAATAGAATTGCTTATTTGAGAATTGGCGAGTGAGACTTGGCGCCGCTGCCGACCGTATCAGCACTATGCTTTAGCCCGTGCTCTATTAGCCGTTGCTCGATTTCTCCATAACCGTCCGCCCTCGCACAAAGGAAACCAGCATGAAGCTCAGCAAGCTGTTCAGCGCATTCGCTCTTGCCATCGCGTTCACGGCGTCAGCCGCGCACGCCGCGGACGACACCATTCGCGTGGCGACCGACGCCACGTTCCCTCCGCTCGAATTCGTGCAGGACGGCAAGCGCACGGGCTTCGATATCGATCTGATTAACGCGCTGGCCAAGGTGATGGGCAAGAAAGTGGAATGGGTGGACATCGACTTCAAGGGGTTGATTCCGGGGCTGATCGCCAATCGCTTCGACGTGGCCGCGTCCGGAATCTATATGACGGAGGAGCGCCGCAAAGTGGTCGATTTCACTGATCCTTATTACAAGGGCGGCCTCGTCGTGCTGGTTCGAAAGGACGATACGTCGATCAAGACACCCGCCGATCTCGACGGTAAAAAGGTGACCGTGCAGGTCGGGACGAAATCCGTGGGCTTCCTGAAAGACAACTTCCCGAAAGTCCAGCGCGTGGAGGTAGAGAAGAATCAGGAGATGTTCGATCTCGTGAACATCGGTCGTGCCGATGCCGCCGTAACCGGCCGCCCCGCCGCCGTGCAATACGCGAAGGTACAACCGAATGTTCGCGTGCTCGACCGCGGCCTCACCACGGAACTCTACGGCTTCGCATTGCGCAAGGACGAAACCGCGCTGACCGCGCAAATGAACAAGGCGCTCCAGACGCTGCGCGCGAATGGCACGTACGACGCGCTCGTGACCAAGTGGTTCGGCAAGCAGTGACGCGACGAGAGCCATGGGGGTTAGCCGATGACGCTTGACTTTTCTCCTGCGTGGGCGGGCTGGCAGGATCTCGCGACGGGGGCTGCGACGACTGTCGAAGTCACCGCCTGTTCACTCGTGCTGGGTTGCGTGCTGGGCCTGCTGGTGGGTATCGGGCGACTCGCGCCGCAGCGTCGTATAACGTTTGGCATTTGCACGGCCTACCTCACGTTCATACGCGGCACGCCGTTGCTCGTGCAACTCTTTATCCTGTTCTTCGGGCTGCCGCAGTTCGGTATCATCTTGCCGGCCTTCGCGTGCGGCGTGCTCGGACTTGGCGTGTATAGCGGCGCTTATGTCTCGGAGATCGTGCGCGGGTCGATTCAATCGGTTGACCGGGGGCAAATGGAAGCCGCGCGGTCGCTGGGGATGCCGTATCGGATGGCCATGCGCAAGGTAATCCTGCCACATGCATTCGTGCGCATGATTCCACCCTTGGGCAACGAGTTCATTGCGTTGATCAAGAACTCGGCGCTGGTCTCCCTTCTTACCATTGACGACTTGATGCATGAAGGCGAAAAGATCATCAGCGTGTCTTATCGGTCGCTCGAAGTGTACATAGTGATCGCGTTCATCTACCTGATCCTCACGAGTGCGACCTCACTGGTGCTGCGCCGGACGGAAAAGGCGCTGCGCGCGGACGGGAGGGTTTGAGCATGGATGAACCCATTGTCATGGATGAACCCATTGTTTCAGTCAGGCAGCTTGGAAAATCGTTCGGCGCGAATCGCGTGCTGCAAGGCATCGACATGGACGTGCACCCGTCGCAAGTCATTGTCGTGATCGGTCCTAGCGGGTCGGGGAAAAGTACATTCCTGCGTTGCCTGAACGGGCTTGAGACGGCTGAGGAAGGCACGGTGCGAATCTGCGGCCACGCGTTGGTCGAGCATGGCAAGATGATCGATGAGAGCGGCTTGAACCGGGTGCGCCGGGATGTCGGCATGGTGTTCCAGTCGTTCAACCTGTTCCCGCACTTGAACGTACTGCACAACATCATGCTGGCGCCGCGCTCGCTGGCTCGCTTGAGCGTTGACGAGGCCGAAAGCCAGGCGCGTGCGCTGTTGGCGAAAGTCGGCCTCGCTCATAAGGCTGACGTATTTCCAGGCACCTTGTCAGGTGGACAGAAGCAACGCGTGGCGATTGCGCGAGCACTGGCCATGCGGCCTCAGGTGATGCTATTCGACGAACCCACGTCTGCCCTCGATCCCGAGCTGGTTGGCGAGGTGTTGCAGGTCATGCAGACGCTGGCGAGTGAAGGCATGACGATGTTGATCGTCACACACGAAATGAATTTTGCACGCGACGTCGCCGATACGGTCGTTGTCATGGATCACGGCAAGGTGATCGAAGCCGGACCGCCTACGCAGATATTTTCATCGCCGCGAGAAGCGCGTACGCGCAGCTTCCTGCAAGCGGTATTGTCACGGGAACCGACACTATGAAGGCAAGATTTGTTGTGCATCGTGCGAGCGCGCTGGTCGCGACGCGCTGGAAAAACGACGGTGGTGCCACGCGTGAAATCGCAGCCTATCCGTCGGGGAGCGGTTTCGACGATTTCACGTGGCGCGTGAGTATCGCGGACGTGGAGACGGATGGCCCGTTCTCGCGCTTTGAAGGGATTGACCGGACGATAGTGCTGCTGGACGGCGCGGGGATGTCCTTGACGTTCAATGACGCGAGCGAACATGTGCTCAACCACGCTTTCGTGCCGTTCGAGTTTGTTGGCGAGGCTCAGGTGTCGGCGCGCTTGATCGATGGCGCTACGGAGGACTTCAATTTGATGATCCGTCGTACGGTTGCGCGCGGGAAATTAACCGTGATGCGCGAACCGGGCGCGTTTGCCTTGGCAAGCGACGTCCGTATGCCGTTTGTCGCACGTGGTAGTGCGACGCTGGCGCTTGGGCAGACCACGCTTGGCGCTTACGACGCGGCTGTGTTTGATGGTTCGGTTGAAGAGGCGATACATGCCGTGGTGTCAGCTGACAGCATCGTGTTTGCAGTTCATGTTGAGGAGTTTGATGGGCTCACAGGGCTCGGTTAGCGTGGTTCTGCTAGCCGCTAGCAGAACCGCCTCAACCGGACCACTCCCTACGCCGCATCATCCGGCCAGGGCCATCGCGTAAAACCAGCCGCCGGCTCCAGGCGTTCATGCTCGATGCCTTCGCCGAACCACGCAACGTCGCGTCTGCGCTCCTTGACATAAGCATTCCAGCCCTCCGGGTTGGAAGCGAACAGATCGTGTTTTACCATCGATGCAAGCAGCGGACGGTTTAACTCCTCGTCGAGCAATGTCTTCGGCCATAGGAAGAACGCGGCAGTCGCCCGTTCAATGATGCGCTGGGGCGACGCATTGGCACCCACTTGCTTGAGCAAGGTGAACTCGGAGAGAAAGTCTTCGCGCAACAACGCTTCGCC
>NZ_JBAUSA010001250.1:0-1695 GCF_049581465.1 Caballeronia sp.
ATTGTCCAGCCCGACCATATCACTCACGAGACCTTCGACCGCCCGGTCAACCAGCACCACCGGAATGCCGCCCCGCGCGAACGTCTGCAGCAAGTCCTCCTGCACGCCCAGCGCGTTCACAATCACGCCTTCAACCCGATACGTCGTCAGCAACTGCAGGTAGCGCCGTTCCAGATCCGCCTCGTTCGCGGCGTGACAGATCAGCGGCATGTAACCGTACGCGTGGCACGCGGCCTCCACGCCCTGAAGCACCTCGACCGTATAAGGATTCGTCAGGTCCGCAACCAGCATGCCGACCAGCCGGTTGCGCCCGCGCTTGAGCCCACGCGCCATCTGGTTCGGCCGGTAGTCGAGCCTCCTGATTGCTGCTTCGATCCGCTCGCGCAACTCCGTCGACAGCACGCCGGTCTCGCCGTTCAGATAACGCGAAATGCTCGTCTTGCCGGTACCGGCTTCGCGCGCGACATCGGTGATGGTGGCCGGCCGGTCGTTCGAAAAATTGTCTCTTGTCATGTTTTCATGTCGACATCCGAATATGACGACCTGCGCGTGGTCTGAAATGACAAAAAACCAAGGCCGCACGTCATCCAATCAACGCTTCAAGACTTCCGGGTTGACCATGTTGTTCGTCAGCGTGCCGTCGAGCGCGCCGATCAGGTTCTCGGCGGCGTTCTTGTTCATCGCGTAACGCGTCTCGTGCGTGGCCGAACCGATGTGCGGCAGCGCCACCACGTTCTTCATCCTGAGCAACGGCGAATCGGCGGGAAGCGGCTCTTTCACGAACACATCGAGACCAGCGGCGAGGATAGTACCGTTTTGCAGCGCTTCTATGAGCGCATTTTCATCGACGGTCGCGCCTCGCGATGCATTGATCAGGATCGCGGTGCGCTTCATCTTCTTCAACTCGGGCGCGCCGATCAGGTTGCGCGTCGCGGCCGTCAGCGGAACCTGCAACAGCACGAAATCGGATGTGGCGAGCAATTCGTCCAGTTCCACCTTCTTCGCGCCGTAATCGCGTTCGGCTTGTGCGTTCGGGCTGCGGTTCGTGTACAGCACGCTCATCCGGAAACCGAGGGACGCGCGCCGCGCAACCGCGCCGCCGATCCGCCCCAAGCCGACGATGCCCAGCGTCTTGCCGTGGACGTCCACGCCGAAATGTTCCTCGCCGATACTCTCTGTCCACTCGCCCGCCTTCACCCATTCCGCGAGTTCGACCACGCGTCGCGCGGTCGAAAGAATCAGCGAGAATGCGGTGTCGGCTGTCGATTCGGTCAGCACGTCCGGTGTGTGCGTGAGCACGATGCCGCGCTGGTTCAGGTCATCCACATCGAAAGCATCGAAGCCCACGGAAACGGTCGCGAGCGCCTTCATCCGCGTGGCGCCTTCGAGCATGGCCGGCGTGATCTTCACGCTTGCGCCGATCGCGCCGTCGGCGTCTTTCAGGGCGGCGACGAACGCGTCGTGCTGTGCCGGATCGACCGTTGTCACCTCGGCGTGTTGCTGTAAGTAGGCGAGCACGTCCTTCGGCAACGACTTGTACGCGACGATTTTCTTTTTCATCGAAACGGATCCTTTGAGTGATATCTGAAATGAAAAGGTTAGCTATGCGTAGCGAGCTTCGCAGATGGTTCGGCCGCTTGCGGCTTCACGGCAAGGGTCAGGATCACGGCCGCAACCAGCGCCGCGCTCATGAAC
>NZ_JBAUSA010001251.1:0-2943 GCF_049581465.1 Caballeronia sp.
GGTGAATGCGCCGAGTTGGAAGATGTCGGAGTGGCGGAACATCTCGTGAAAAGCCCAGGCGTACGCAGGGACAGTCTTGTAGGAATTGGGACCGCCGCCAAAGTAAGCCCATTCATCAATGGCGATGGGAACGGGCTTGGCGCGGAGCGCCGGAATGAGCTTGAGGTATTGCTCGTAGTGCTCGTATTTAGCACGAACCTGCACGGCGGGTGCTCGTTCCCACTCAATCAGCGAAAGAGGAGGATCGATGGGCACCTTTTTCTGCAGCTTCATATCCGTATGCTGAGTACCGGAGGCGTAGTAATGCTCGCTGACCATGTCAATGTTATCGAGGCAATGCAGCAGCATCTGGCCCGTCCAGTCCGCCGCGGATAGATAGTCAGGAACATATTGGCCGTTGATGCGGCGCGCCTGGTCCGCGCCCTCCATCACGTCGGGCATCGCACCCCCAGCGATGAGCTTGATGGAGGGATCGACCTTCCGCATCTCTTTGGCGAAGAGGTTGTGCTTCAGCTCGAACTGCGGAAGCGACATGGCGCCCATCTGGTAGTCGCCCCATGGCTCGTTGCCAACACCCCAGAGCTTTACGTGGTAGGGTTCCGGATGCCCGTTCGCCGCGCGCCATTTGCCCATGGGTGTAGTGGCCGCGCCGTTGGTGTATTCCACAAGTTCCCGCGCGGACCACGCATCGCCGAAGCCGGCATTAACGGTGATGTAGGGATCGACGCCGAGAAGACGGCAGAGAGTAAGGAATTCATCGGTGCCCACGTCATTGGGTTGTACGGCGTGCCAAACGGGATCAAAGATGGGCGGGCGCTTGTCAATGTCGCCGACACCGTAACGCCACTCGTAGGCGGAGACAAAGTTGCCGCCGGGAAAGCGAAGGACACCAAAGCGCAACTGCTTGAGCGCGGCGATGACCTCAGGCCGAAAGCCTTCGATATTGTCCGCGGGCATCAGAGAAACCGTGCCGACATGGAAGGAGCCGGTGCCCGTGCCGGTGATCTCAAGAGTGGCATCATCGGTATCCGCTGCAGACGTGTAGCGCAGCGGGAATTTGCGATACGCGGAACCGATCGCAGCAATCGTGACGGTCCGCCGGTCCGCGGCCCCCTTGCCCCAGATGAGCGTGACTTTGACCACCGTCCCACGAGAGCCGGCCAGCACGATGCGACCGGTGTATGCCCTGCCTTTGCGTACTGCGATTCCGGATTGGCTGAATCCGTGCGGCACTTTCGCATCGAGTTTAACAAGTGGCGATTGATCGCCGGTGAAGGGTGATTCGGTATCCATCGTGACAGCATCGTCACCGCCTATAGGTGTCCACCAACGAGTGGGCACACGCCGCATTCGCGGGTTCCCCGCAGCATTGCCCAGAACTGGCGGCGGCGTGGGTGCGCTGATCGCGACCGGGTAATAGAATTTGCGATCGACGAGCATCTCAGACCAGACTCCCGTGTTCACGATGTCGCCACCATGTTCGAGGAACTGGCCGTAAATGTATTTCGAAATGGGAACACCGGTCTTCGAGGTGTCAATCGTTGCATCGATCGTTCGGACTTGAGCCGACGCTGAAGCCACTGAGGCCAGCAATGCAGCAATGAGAAGTCGCGTAATCGGGGAACACATTCCCGCTGTCGCAGTTTTTCTGAACGGATACATGTTTTTCCTCGGACACGCCCAACGCCGGTGCCATGCGATCCGACGTCAGTGAGCTGGACCCCAACATTACATTGACGTAGCGTAAATTCGCTTCAACTCCTACGAAACCGTTGACTATACATAGGAAGGGCTACCATGGGCAATAAAAAGGAAACGCTTTATTCTTTGTGGGCAAATTAGTTACTATGCTGTGGCCTAACGGTAAGCCGCTGAGGGGAGCTCGAGTTTCGAGTAGGCCCGCCAGCATCCTGTGATTCGAAATGCAAGCTGCTTTTGCAAGACAGACGATAGACGGTCGCCCCGGTTCCAATCTGAGGAGAAGATGAACAACTACACGAAGAAAGTGGTGCAAGGATTTGCCGTGGGACTCGTATCGCTCTTCTGTGTCTGGACTGTGCAGCCGGCAGTCGCGCAGGATGCGGCGGCGCCACCGTATCTGGACACCAATCTGTCGCCTGAACAAAGGGCTGCCGATTTAGTCCATCGGATGACTCTCGCCGAGAAGGCCACGCAGATGCAGAACAACTCTGCCGCGGTGCCTCGGCTCAAGGTTCCCGCATACCAATGGTGGAGCGAGGCTCTTCATGGAGTTATCAACGAGGGTGTCACTGAATATCCGGAACCCATTGGTTTGGCTGCCACCTTCGATACGCCGGGAATTCATACGATGGCGGCCCAGATCGGTATCGAAGGGCGCATCAAGCATGTGCAGAATGTTCGCGAGGGCCACACTGGCATCATGGGAGGCCTGGATTTCTGGTCACCGAACTTGAACATCTTTCGCGATCCGCGTTGGGGTCGCGGGCAGGAGACCTACGGCGAAGACCCTTTCCTTACGGCCCGCATGGGCGTGGCTTATGTGACGGGATTGCAGGGAGACAATCCCAGATACTATTTGGCCATCGCAACACCGAAACACTTCGACGTGCATAGCGGCCCTGAGCCAACGCGCCACTTCGCCGATGTCGATGTAAGCAAACACGACGAAGTCGACACTTATGAGCCTGCTTTCCGCGCGGCTATTGTGGAGGGCAAGGCCGGCTCTATCATGTGTGCCTACAACGCCATCAATGGCGAGCCGGCGTGCGCCAACCAATACCTCTTGCAGGATCAGTTACGTGGCAAATGGGGCTTTAAGGGCTATGTGGTTTCGGATTGCGACGCCGTGCGTGACGTTGCCGCCAATCATCGCTATCGTCCAACCCAGGCACAAGGCGCAGCCATTTCGGTGATTCGAGGCATGGATAACGAGTGCGTCACCTTTACTTCGAGGTTTGGCGA
>NZ_JBAUSA010001252.1:0-2738 GCF_049581465.1 Caballeronia sp.
GCCTGCGCCTGCGGCACCTGCCGCTGCACCCGCCGCGCCTTGGGCCGCCTGCATGTCGGCGTACATCTTTTCGCCGAGCTTTTGCGAGGCCGTCGCCACCACTTCGATCTTGGCTTCGATCGCCGCCTTGTCGCTCGAACCGCTCTTCAGCGTTTCTTCGAGGTCCTTCAGCGCCGCTTCGATCTTTTCCTTCTCAGCCGCTTCCAGCTTGTCGCCGTACTCGGTGAGCGCCTTCTTCGTGCTGTGGACCAGCGCGTCGCCCTGGTTGCGGGCATCGGCCAGCTCACGCAGCTTGTGATCTTCTTCGGCGTTCGCTTCGGCGTCCTTCACCATCTTTTCGATCTCGGCTTCCGACAGACCCGAGTTCGCCTTGATGACGATGCGGTTTTCCTTGCCGGTTGCCTTGTCTTTCGCGCCGACGTGCAGAATGCCGTTCGCGTCGATGTCGAAGCTCACTTCGATCTGCGGCACGCCACGCGGTGCGGGCGGAATGCCTTCAAGGTTGAACTCGCCCAGCAGCTTGTTGCCGGCTGCCATTTCGCGTTCGCCCTGGAACACCTTGATCGTCACGGCGCCCTGATTGTCGTCAGCCGTCGAGTAGACCTGTGCGTGCTTGGTCGGGATCGTGGTGTTCTTGTTGATCATCTTCGTCATCACGCCGCCGAGCGTTTCGATGCCGAGCGACAGCGGAGTCACGTCGAGCAGCAGAACGTCCTTGCGGTCGCCCGACAGAACCTGGCCTTGAATCGCGGCGCCCACGGCCACGGCTTCGTCCGGGTTCACGTCACGGCGCGGTTCCTTGCCGAAGAATTCCTTGACCTTGTCCTGCACCTTCGGCATACGCGTCATACCGCCGACCAGAATCACGTCGTCGATTTCGCCAACCTTCACGCCCGCGTCCTTGATGGCCACGCGGCACGGTTCGATGGTGCGTTCGATCAGTTCTTCCACCAGCGCTTCGAGCTTGGCGCGCGTGATCTTCAGGTTCAAGTGCTTCGGACCCGACGCGTCTGCCGTGATGTAGGGCAGGTTGATTTCGGTCTGCTGGCTGGACGACAGTTCGATCTTCGCCTTTTCCGCCGATTCCTTCAGGCGTTGCAGCGCGAGCACGTCCTTCGACAGGTCGACGCCTTGCTCTTTCTTGAACTCACCGATGATGTAATCGATGATGCGCTGGTCGAAGTCTTCACCGCCGAGGAACGTATCGCCGTTCGTGGACAGCACTTCGAACTGCTTTTCACCGTCAACATCAGCGATTTCGATGATCGACACGTCGAACGTACCGCCACCCAGGTCATACACCGCAATCTTGCGGTCGCCCTTTTCGTTCTTGTCGAGGCCGAATGCCAAAGCAGCAGCGGTCGGCTCGTTGATGATGCGCTTGACTTCCAGACCAGCGATGCGGCCTGCGTCTTTGGTAGCTTGACGCTGGCTGTCGTTGAAGTACGCGGGAACCGTGATCACGGCTTCAGTGACCGGCTCGCCGAGGTAGTCTTCAGCGGTCTTCTTCATCTTGCGCAGCACTTCAGCCGAAATTTGCGGCGGAGCCAGCTTCTGGTCGCGCACTTCGACCCATGCGTCGCCGTTGTCGGCCTTGACGATTTTGTAGGGCATCAGAGCGATGTCCTTCTGCACTTCCTTCTCTTCGAAGCGGCGGCCGATCAGGCGCTTGACTGCGTACAGCGTGTTGCGCGGGTTAGTGACCGACTGACGCTTCGCAGGCGCGCCGACGAGAATCTCGCCGTCTTCCATGTAAGCAATGATCGACGGCGTGGTGCGCGCACCTTCCGAGTTCTCGATCACCTTGACCGAATTGCCTTCCATGATCGCCACGCACGAATTGGTCGTGCCGAGGTCGATGCCGATGATTTTGCCCATTTTTACTAATCTCCTGACTTTGATCGCTGTGGGGAGTGCCTTGCGCCACCTGGCAGCCAGGCACCCCGCCCTAAATTCATACCTGCACTCAACATAAGTGCGTCCGCATCGTTTTCAAGACCTTGAACGCTATGCGGTCTTTAATTTTTTTCAATCGACTGCTGCTTTGGGATTGGCGCAGCCACCTTGAGCGGCCCGAGCCTTCTCCCGGACGACCGCGACCGCTGCCTCGAACTTCCCGAGGCCGTGGCGTCGACGGGAAGGCTGGCCATGATAGCGGGGCGCGGACCGAAGGGGCTGCGGCGGGTTGCTCGCGCTTACTTCGGCTGGGCGACGGTGACCAGTGCCGGACGCAAGACGCGGTCGGCAATCACGAAGCCCTTTTGCAGCACCGAAACCACCGTGTTCGGCTCCTGATCGGCCGGCACCATCGAAATGGCCTGGTGACGATGCGGGTCGAACTTCTCGCCGGCCGGCGGATTGATCGCCACGACGCGGCCCTTTTCGAGCGCGCCGCTCAGCTGCCGCAGTGTCAGTTCGACGCCTTCGCGGACTTTCTGCAGATCATCGCTGGAGTGCGCCACAGCAGCTTCCAGACTGTCGACCACCGGCAACAGGTGCTCGGCAAAACTTTCGATGGCGAACTTGTGGGCTTTGGTCACGTCCTCCTGCGCGCGGCGGCGCACGTTTTCCGTTTCGGCCTTGGCGCGCAGGAAACTCTCCTGCAACTCGGCGATCTTGGCCTGCGCTTCAGCCAATGCGGCTTCGGCACCGGCCGGAGCAGCTTCCGCCGGGTTGACTTCCGGCTGGGCCGCAGGGGTTTCGGCAGCCTGGCGCGCGGCTTCTTCGGCGGGCGTGGG
>NZ_JBAUSA010001253.1:0-3508 GCF_049581465.1 Caballeronia sp.
GCGATACACCCAGCAAGCTCGCATGCCGCAACAACGCGCGGCGCGAGAGACGGCCGGCCTTGAATTCATCGATAGCGTGATTGCCGAGTTCCCCCGCCGATGCCCTTGCGTGTTCGAGCGTCATATCGCGCGTCAAATCAAATTGCGAAGGCAATGCGAGGTCGTGTGCGGTTTTCTTCATCGGGCGTTCCGTAGTCGATTGTTGTTCTGGTCTCGCGGACACCCCGCCGACTGGCGACGAGCCGACGATGACCCACGCATTTGATTTCAGTTTAGCCGAGCAACACGCATTCTGATTCCAATGCGGGCGATTGCTGCCGAATTAGAAAGCGGCTGTGGGCCATGCGCGACGTTTGCGTCATCAAGCAGAAAGCCTGATCTGGCCAAGCTCGCCAGCGCGGTAGAAAATTCCGCTCAAGCAATGGCCGCACACGTTCCATTTAGCGAGCGGCCATTTCCATCATGACGCCGATATCACGGCTGATGCGGATGCTTGTGAATCGGATCAACCCAAAAAACTTCTTCAGGCTCTTCGACTGCATCGATATTCAGATTGACCACCACCGCTTCGTTATCGCTGCGAACCAGCACGCATTCGAGCGGTTCATCGGCTAGCGCATTGATCTCCTGATGCGGCACGTAAGGCGGCACGAAAATGAAATCGCCCGGTCCGGCCTCAGCCGTGAATTCCAGGTGATCGCCCCATTTCATGCGCGCCTGGCCGCGGACCACATAGATCACGCTTTCCAGTGCGCCGTGATGATGCGCGCCCGTCTTTGCATTGGGATGAATCGTCACCGTCCCCGCCCAGATTTGCTGCGCGCCGACGCGTGCCGCGTTGATGGCCGCCGCGCGCGTCATGCCGGGCGTCTGCGCGGTGTTCGTATCGAGTTGATTGCCCTTGATCACCTTGACGCCGTGTTCGCGCCAGTCGGTATGCGTATGTTCGTCGCTCATCGCTTCGCCTTTTTCGTTCGTCGTCCGCTTTAGCGCTGTCGCTGTCACTGTCATCTAACAGATAAAAAAGCCCGTTGCCGCCGGAAGGCAACAACGGACTTCGGTTCAGTCTTCAGCCCAGTCGATCGTGAAGCTTACTTGCCCTTCGCGTTCACGACAGCTTCCGCGACGTTGTTCGGCGTCTCGGCGTAGTGCTTGAACTCCATCGTGTACGTCGCGCGGCCTTGCGTGAGCGAGCGCAGCGTGGTCGAGTAGCCGAACATTTCCGCCAGCGGCACTTCGGCGCGCACGAGCTTGCCACCACCGCCCGCGATGTCTTCCATGCCCTGCACAATGCCGCGCCGCGACGACAGATCGCCCATCACGTTGCCCATGAAGTCCTCGGGCGTTTCTACTTCCACGGCCATCATCGGTTCGAGCAGCACGGGCTTCGCTTTACGCATGCCGTCCTTGAACGCGATCGATCCAGCCATGCGGAATGCGTTCTCGTTCGAGTCCACGTCGTGGTATGAGCCGAACGTCAGCGTGACCTTCACGTCGACGACCGGATATCCCGCGAGCACGCCGGCTTTCAGTGTTTCCTGAATGCCTTTGTCGACCGCCGGAATGTACTCGCGCGGCACCACGCCGCCCTTGATGGCATCGACGAATTCGTAGCCCGTGCCCGGCTTTTGCGGTTCGAGCTTGAGCACCACGTGACCATACTGGCCGCGTCCACCCGACTGCTTGACGAACTTGCCTTCAATGTCTTCCACCGGAACGCGGATCGTCTCGCGATACGCCACCTGCGGCTTGCCGACCGTCGCTTCCACGCCGAATTCACGCCTCATCCGGTCGACGAGAATTTCCAGGTGCAGCTCGCCCATGCCCGAGATGATGGTCTGGCCGGATTCCTCGTCGGTCTGAACGCGGAATGACGGATCTTCCTGAGCCAGCCGGTTCAACGCGATACCCATCTTTTCCTGGTCGGGCTTCGTCTTCGGCTCAACCGCCTGCGAAATCACGGGTTCCGGGAAGATCATGCGTTCCAGGATGATCGGATGTGCCGGATCGCAGAGCGTGTCGCCGGTGGTGGCTTCCTTCAGGCCAACCGCCGCCGCGATATCGCCCGCGCGCACTTCCTTGATTTCCAGACGCTCGTTTGCGTGCATCTGGAGAATCCGGCCGAGCCGCTCTTTCTTTTCCTTGACCGCGTTATAGACCGTGTCGCCCGAATTCACGACGCCCGAGTACACGCGGAAAAAGATCAACTGGCCGACGAACGGGTCCGTCATGATCTTGAACGCGAGTGCCGAGAACGGATCTTCATCGGTCGGATGACGTTCCGCGTGCTTGTCGTACTCGTCGATGCCCATGATCGCGGGCACGTCCGCCGGCGAGGGCAGGTAGTCGATCACGGCGTCCAGCATGGCCTGCACGCCCTTGTTCTTGAACGCGCTGCCGCAGAACATGGGGACGATCTCGTTCTTCAGCGTGCGTTCGCGGATCGCAGCCTTGATCTCGTCTTCGCTCAGCGCTTCGCCGCTCAGGTATTTCTCGAGCAGCGTTTCATTTGCGTCGGCCGCCGCCTCGATCATCTTTTCGCGCCATTCTTCAGCGGTAGCGAGCAGTTCGGCCGGGATTTCCCGATATTCGAACCCGACGCCCTGGCTGATTTCGTCCCAGATGATCGCCTTCATCTTGACGAGGTCGATTACGCCCTGGAAATGGTCTTCGGCGCCGACCGGAATCTGCATGGGGACACCCACGCCTTTCAGGCGCTCGCCAATCTGGCGCTGCACGCGGAAGAAATCAGCGCCCACGCGGTCCATCTTGTTGACGAACGCGATGCGAGGGACCTTGTACTTGTTTGCCTGGCGCCACACCGTTTCCGATTGTGGCTGCACGCCGCCGACCGAGTCGTAGACCATGCAGGCGCCGTCGAGCACGCGCATCGACCGTTCGACTTCAATCGTGAAGTCCACGTGTCCGGGGGTGTCGATGATATTGATGCGGTGCTCAGGATAATTCCCCGCCATGCCTTTCCAGAAGGCCGTGGTGGCGGCTGAGGTGATCGTGATGCCGCGCTCCTGCTCTTGCTCCATCCAGTCCATCGTGGCCGCGCCGTTATGAACCTCGCCGATTTTGTGGTTCACCCCGGTGTAGAACAGAATGCGTTCGGTGGTGGTGGTCTTGCCGGCATCGATGTGAGCGCTGATACCAATATTCCGATAGCGCTCGATGGGAGTCTTGCGGGCCACTTGAACCTCCTGTTGAATGAGTGGAGCACATTGCGCGTCTTTCGGTTTTTGCAACCCGGACGGTGGCTCCGAAGCGAACCTTGTCGTGCTTTCGCTGGTTTATCAGGATAGCGCGTCGAGGAGGTCTTTGCAGGATTCTTGCCAGGAGGGGATTTGGGGTGGGTGGGGAGGCTGGGGGCGGCCCCAACCCCCGCTGGCTTATTGCGCTGCCGGCAATCCCTGGATTTTCATGCCCGCGTGGATTCCTTTCGAATCGAACCAGCCCTTGCTCATCTCCAGCGCATACACGCCGTTGTTGGCCGGACAGTGGT
>NZ_JBAUSA010001254.1:0-3303 GCF_049581465.1 Caballeronia sp.
CCCTATATCGACGTCGATGTAGGAGCCGGACAGAAGCGTGCCGAGGCCCGAGACCGTGCCACCCGAAATGCGCGGGCGGACAACCCAGAAACGCGTATTGTCGACGAGCAGACTCGCCACGTCGCGAGTCACCTCTGCGTTTGCCACCACGCGTTTGTGGTCGTGAGAAAGCTGCACCGTTTCGACCACACCGATATCGACGTCCTTGAACTTGAGCTTGGTCTTCCCGGCTTCAAGGCCCTCGCCTGAGTCGAAGCTAATGGTAATCTTCTCGCCTCTTTCCAGAATAGCCTTCGTGGCAAGCCACCCGCCGATCAGTATCGCGACGATCGGCACGAGCCACACCAGTTGCATGCGCCAGCGCGAGCGCGGCACCGGGTCCGCAGCGGGAAGATCGGGAATATCAGGCTCGTTATTTGACGCGGACATGCTCCCTCTCCGCTGCGTCCCAGATGAGACGAGGATCAAACGACATCGCTGCCAACAGTGTCAGCACGACGACCGCCCCGAATGCTATCGATGCCGGGCCTGCCTTGATCGTCGCCAGCGCCTGGAATTGCACCAGCGCGACCAGCATGGTGATCACGTAGATATCGAGCATCGACCATCGACCCACCAGCTCGATCACGCGGTAGATCCGGGTTCGCTGCTCGGGAAGCCATTGCGAATGAAACTGCGTCGAGACGGTCAGATACACCAGGCCCAGGATCTTGAGCATCGGCACAACAATGCTCGCCACGAAAACGAGTATGGCGAGTGGCCATGATCCGGATACCCACAGATAGACCACGCCGCTCATGATCGTGTCCTTCTGCGCGCCGAAGAGCGAGCTTGTATCCATCACGGGCAGCACGTTCGCGGGGATGTACAGCACTATCGCGGCCATCAGATACGCCCACGTCCGCGAGAGGCTCGATGGCTTGCGCATGTGCAGCGGCGATCGGCAGCGCGGGCAAAGCCACGCACCCGATCGTGCCGGCGACCGGACCAGCAGGCCGCAATCTTCGCACAGCGCAAGGCCGTAGGCGGACGCCGTCACGGAAGTGCGGCGGAACGTCATGGGAGGCAGTTGCCATGCACGACCGGTGTTTCCCTCGGCGGTGATGCGCGCCCACACCTCGCGCGGATCGAATGCAGCCGACGCCGCCGCGAGCAGCAGCATCAATATGATGAACGACCACAACGCGGTGCCCGGCACAACCGTCGCAATGTGCGCCAATTTGACGAGCGCAACGAGCAGCCCGAGGATCAGCACCTCAGTCATGCCCCACGGACGCGACAGTTGAAATAGCCGGAATCCGGCGGGTGCCTGCCACGGCACGCGCCCGAAGTGTAACGGCAGGAGCAGCCACAGCATTGCAACTGTCTGCAGCACAGGCATCAGGATCGTTGTGAGACCGACAAGCACCGCGAGCGGCCAGGTTTCGCTGGTGTAGAGAACGCGCACCGAGCCAGCCAAAGTCGTTTGAACGAGATTGCCGTTGACGGATAAACCAACAACCGGAAACACGTTCGAAATGACGAGCAGCACCGCTGCTGCGAAGGCGAATGCCAGCGCATTCTTGGGTCCATTCGATCGCCCTCTTCGAAGCTCGGCGTGGCACCGATGGCAGCGCAACGCGCTGCCGGGCGTGACGGGCGCACCGAGCTGAAGCAGATCGCACTCCTTACAGGCGATGATCTCCGGACGTGTCATCTCGCCTCCTGTGCCAAGGACGGTTCGGCCACCGGAGACGGGCTGCTCGCGACGGGCGCGGTGCCCGCCGGCGCAGACGCTGGCGCTGGCGCTGCGGGCGACGGGACCGTCATTTTTTCCGCCTCCAGAACCCAGCCGCCGCCCATCGCCTTGTAAAGGGCGACGATCGAGTCGAACACCGCGCCGTTGGTCTGCGTATAGCTGAGCTGCGCGTTGAACAGGCTGCGCTCGGCGTCCAGCACCTCGATATAGCTCGTATAACCCCCCTCGTAGCGCAGCCGGGCAAGCCGCGAGTAGGTGCGCAGCGCATCGACCTCCCGGCCCTGGACCACGAGCTGCTCGCGCGTCTTCTGCAGCCCGATGAGCGCATCGTCTACGTCCTGAAACGCGGTCTGGATTGCCTGCTCGTACTGGAGCAACGCCTGTTGCTGCTGCGCTTCGGCTTGCTTTACCTGGCCACTGATACTGCCGGCGGTGAAGATCGGCATGCTCACCGAGCCCGCAAAGGCCCAGACCCGCGCCGGCCCGGTAAACAGCTTCGAGAAATCGCCGCTCGCCGAACCAAACAGTCCCGTCAATGAGATCGACGGAAAGTAGAGCGCCTTTGCGGCTCCGATCAGCGCATTCGCGGCCACCAGGTTCTGCTCGGCCTGAAGCAGATCGGGACGGCGTTCGAGCAGATCCGAAGGCAGCCCCGCCGGTACGGCAGGAATCACCAGATCCGACACGGCGCGGCCACGCATGATGTCGCCAGGGTTACGGCCCAGCAGGACCGAGAGCGCGTCCTCCTGCTGCGCGATCTGCATCTCGAGCTGCGGAATCGTCGCGAGCGACGCCTCATATTCCGACTGGCTCTGCGCGAGTTCCATCTGTGACACGTTGCCGCCCTTAAAGCGCAGCGTGAAGACGTGGACCGACTCCTCGCGGCTCGCGGTCGTAGCCTTGGCGATCTCGAGCTGCTGGTCGAGGTCGCGCAGATTGATGTAGGAAGTCGCCACCGACGCCACCAGCGTCAGGATCGTCGCGCGGCGCCCCTCTGTGCTGGCCAGCAGGCTCGCGCGTGCCGCCTCGGTCTCACGGCGCACCTTGCCGAACACATCGATTTCCCACGCCGCCGACAGCGCCGGCTGGAAATCGTTGAAGACCGGCGACATCCCCGCCTGCAGCGGCACAGGTCCAGCCTGCGAGGCACGCTGGCGTTGTGCATCGAAGCTGGCTGCCACCTGAGGGAACAGCCCCGCGCGGGTCGTCACGAACTGACCGAGAAACTGATCCACCCGTGCCGCCGCGATCTTCACATCCTTGTTTTCCGCCAGCGCAGTGGAAATCAGGTCGTTCAGCACCGGGTCCTGGAATTGCTCCCACCACGCGGTATTGGCGACCTCGACGCTATCAGCGGCGGTGAAGCGGTAAGTGGCCGGTGTCTCCACCGTCGGCCGCACGTAGTCGGGACCGAGCAGACAACCGCCCAGTCCCAGCAGGATGGGCACCAGAAACGGCAAGGAGGCCGAGGCACGCATGTCAGTCATCCTCGCGTCTGGCCGACGGCTTGACCATCGGTGCGCCGGGGCCCGCGTCGGGGCCCGCGTCGGGGCCCTGTGCGGGGC
>NZ_JBAUSA010001255.1:0-1991 GCF_049581465.1 Caballeronia sp.
TCCCGTGTCGAGGAGATGGCCTGCATATTCCGGTAACTGGCGATAACTCCCGAACACCGGCGGCGAGATAAAACCCAGCAGGTCCGTGCCCATCCCGACATGCTCCACGCCCACCACGTCGGCCATGCGCTTGACGCCCTCGGCCATGTCCTGCAGATCGCTGAAGGTGCCGGAACTCGGCCAGATACCGATCACGCCACCCGTTTCGGCAACGGCGCGAGCGTGATCCGGGCTGATCCGGCGGCTGCGCGTAGAAGGATGGGTGGCGAGCGCGCTATGCGAGAGGACGAGCGGTTTCGTCGATACCGACGCCGCCTGCTTGACGAGATCGAATGTGCCGTGCGCGACATCGACGACAACACCTAGCTGGTTGCAGCGCCGCACAACTTGCGCGCCAAAATCCGTCAAGCTGCCGTGTTCGGGTGGCGCCGTCTGGATATCGCCGAGTTCGTTGACGCGATAATGCGTGAGCTGCAGATGGCGCAATTGGTATCGGCTGTACGCCTCGTCGACGCGATCCAGTTGCCCTTCCAGAAAGTCGCCGCCCTCCGCCGAGATGATCGCGCACGGTCCCGTTTGTCCGTTCGCTTGCAGCGAAGCCGAACTCGTTACCACGCTCAGTTGCTCACGTTCGATCAGTGTATGCACACGCGCGAATTCGGTGAGCCCGAGCGCGTAGAGTTCGCCCGGTGCGGGCGAGCGGTAGGCCTCGAAACGCTTGCGATCCGACGACACGCGCGTGACGGTCGTATCGGTGACGATTGCGAGGCATGCCACGTTCATTCCGCCCGCGCGCATCGGCGCGGCGAGCGGCGCGAAAGGCCGCTCGGCCCCTATAGCAGGGTTTCGGGAGACGGTCACTCGCCCCGCGTGGCTGTGCATGTCGATGGTCAATGAACCATTCGGACTCCACACGACGGTGCGTGCGGACGACGCTTCGCTTTCGTCGCTTGCGTAGTTACTGAACCGGCCACGGGCGCATGCAGCAAGACCCAGCGCGGCGCTCAATGCAAGGAACGCGCGGCGGCTAATGGGTTTGCCGGAGGGCGCGCCATCTTGATCGATGGCGTGTGCATCGGCTAGCCGATAGTGCCATCCCGCAGGATCGTCGATCAGGCGCTGGAAGCGTCCGCGTACGGTGATCGGGCCGTCTTGCAATCGAACCGGCGTGGCAGCGTAAACCTCAATGCTCGCGAACGGATCGGCGGGCGCGCAACCGGGACAGCAGGGCGGGTCCGCCGTCAGCAAGAAGTAGTCAACCTGGTGAGTGGGTTCGAGCGGCGTCATCCAGCCGGATAGTTCGGCCACGACGCCGTCGAGCGTATTCGCGTGCCCCGAGCGAATGCTCGGCCAATCGATGTGCATCGTGTCTCCTGCGCCGCTTTAAAGGGACGCGCTATTGCAGCGCGCCCTCATGCTAGCTTACTGACTAGCCGCCGCGCCAATGCCTGCCTTCTTCTCTGCGTTCTCCAGGTTCTTGGGATAGCTCGGATCGTCCTTGGACGGCTGATAGCCGGCTGCTTCCAGTTTTTTCAGCTCCGCGTTTTTCTTGGCGCGTGCCTCTTTGCGCGCTTCCTTGTGTTGCTCCTTGGTGGTCGAGGCTTGCTGCGGCGGCGCGGGCTTGGCGGTATCGGTCGTGTTGTCGTTTGAAGAGGCGCCGCTGGCGCTTTGCGCCATGGCGGGTGTGATAGCGCCAATCATGAGCGCGCCCGATGCAAGCAGGACGGCCAGTTTCTTTGCGGGTGAAAACTTCATTTGGTCTTCTCCAGTCGTTTTCTATGGTCAAGGGCAAACGCAGAACACGGCGCGAGCATCGACAGCGTGGGATCGTGTCTTAGGATCGATGCGTGATTCAAGTCCCAATAGTGGCCTTAGGTGGGAACTGCAAATGTATACGACAAACCGTCGTTTCATATTGAATGAAAGGGTTTTTCGGCATCAAGTCGTTTCAACGTTAGCCACGATCTCCACCCAGTTGGCTCCCCGTCCTC
>NZ_JBAUSA010001256.1:0-1805 GCF_049581465.1 Caballeronia sp.
CCGCACGCGTTCGTCTACATCGCCCATCGAACTGACAATCAGCACGGGCGTAGTCATGCCGACGCCCCGCATGGTGGTGACAATGGAGAGTCCGTCCAGGTCGGGGAGCATCCGATCGAGCGTCACAAGATCAAATTCGCCACCTACTGCCTTTACAATTCCGTCTCGACCCGAGCGGGAGATCTGGACGGAATAGTCCGGACCGGAAAGAGCTCGCGACACTTCCTGTGCCATGAGTTCGTCGTCTTCAATGGCAAGTACCTTATGCATTAGTTAGATCTCCGTGTGAACCGGCGCATGTCAAGCTGCTGCCCGAAGCGCAATGACGCTCTCGGGAGCACGGTATTGGCTTACCGAAAAATCGATAAAATGCCGGACTTTCGCGGCTAGATAATTGCGGCCGGTGTACAGGATGGATACTGGGCGTGTGCCTCCGGCAATCTCGAACTGACTGAGAATGGGCAGTAAGTGGCCCTTCGCGAGATCGTCCTTGACAAGGGGTGCCGGCAACAACGCTATGCCCATGTCGGCTAGCGCCGCAGAACGGATCGTGGCACTGCTCGTTGCGTGCAGCGCGTTGCCGGTCGGCACCCGATAGGTGCCGTTCTTGTCTGAGAATTGCCAGGTCCGCGCGACGCTGTCGGAAGCTGACAGTAAATGATGATTCGACAGCGCTGCGGGATCAACAGGCGTTCCGTGCTTGGCGAGATAACCGGGCGACGCGACGGTCAGTTCCTTGAACGCGGTGAGTTGCCTCGAAACGAGCGTTGAGTTCGGCATGTTCCGTTCGTCGGAAAACCCGACGTCGAAGCCGCCTTCAATCATTTCGATCGATGAGTCATAGGTGGTCACGTCGAACCCGATACGCGGATACGACGCGCGATAAGCGGCTAGCAAGTTGCCCAGGCCACAGGCTGAAAATGTGGTCGATGCAGCCACGCGCAACGTTCCGCTCAACTCTCTCGTAGACCGTACGAGGCCGGACTCTATGCTGTCGAGTTGTTCGATGATCGTACGGCAGCCCTCTACATAGCTCGCGCCCGCTTCGGTGAGCGAGATACTCCGGGTCGAGCGATTCAGCAGACGCATGTTCAAGTGAGCTTCGAGCATGCTGACACTGCGCGTGACCGCGGCGGCCGACATGCCCAGTTGACGCGCGGCGAGGTTGAAGCTTGTGAGATCCACCACGCGGGTGAAGACCCGCATCGCTTGAAGCTGGTTCATGCTGATAGCCTTGGTTGATTTGACTGCAGGCATGATCTGCTTTCCTGAGTAACAAGAACGCGCCAGCTTTATTAAGTGAAATTTAAGTTCAGGACATGTTCGTTAGCCGTGACGCGCAACATGCGTGGTGTTTGCGAGACACGGGCATCGTTCGTTAAGCGTCATGGGTGGCCGTCATCTTTGCAAAGCTCAATGTATTCAGCGACCCGGCGAAAAATAGAGTGCGGCTTGCGGATATTGAAAGTCAGACTTTCACTTTAAACGCGGGGAGTGGCCAGACTTGCTCCGTAGACTTTGGTCCTTCTTCGCCGGACACGCATGAACCGCAAGCGCTGCGTCCTGAAGGTTGCGTGTCGATGCTCATTGGCGAGGAACCCGTTATTCAAGTGGAGTAAAAGATGAAGAAGATTTTAGTATCAGCCGCGGTTTGCGGCGTATTTTCGATTGCGGCGCATGCTCAGAGCAGCGTCACGTTGTACGGTATTGTCGACGCAGGCCTGGGCTATACCAGCGGCCAGCGTGTCGCGCAGTCGAGCGGCGCGGCGGGCAAGCCGGTCGTGTATACCAACGCCTCGAACTAC
>NZ_JBAUSA010001257.1:0-2490 GCF_049581465.1 Caballeronia sp.
GCTTGCGACAATCTCGCCAACGCGCAGAGCGAGATCATGAGCTACGAAGCGGCGCTGGCGTATGTGCCCGAGTATCAGGCACACCTAAGCGATCTGAGCGAGCCGTTTCGCACCGTGCTTGCGACGGGAGCGTCGCTGGGCGGTGCCCGCTATGCGGTTCTGCAACAGCAGGCCGAGCAGGGCCGCCACGCGCTGGCCTCACTCTTCGATCGGTTCGATGTGCTGCTGGCGCCAAGCGCACCCGGTGAGGCTCCCGCGGGCCTCGCTTCGACCGGTGACCCGATCTTCAGCCGCATGTGGACGCTGCTCGGCAATCCTTGCGTGAACGTGCCGGTCGGCACGGGCCCCGCCGGCCTGCCGCTCGGCGTCACGGTGATCGGCCCGCGCTGGCGCGACGATGTGGCGCTGGCCGCCGCCGCGCTTCTGGAACAGGCGGTGGGCGCGCAGTAACGCATGATTTCCTCGGCGCGCAAGGACGGTGTGGCATTGGCGGCCACCACGCTTGGAAGAGCCGCTTGCGGCTGATGGGGTGCGGGGAATGTCCGGCACGGACCGTTCCCCGTTTTCGTTCATGCAGATCAGGCCGCCGCGCCCGCATCGACCGGCTTCGTCCATTCGTTGCCTTTCATGAACGGATCGTATTGGGTATGAACGATGTGATTCGTGTAGTTGCTCATGACCTTCGTTGCCACGCCGAGGATAACTTCGAGCACGTTTTGCCGCGTGTACCCGGCGGTGAGAAACGCGTCGACATCGGCGTCCGACGCGAACCCGCGTTCGCGAACGACGACGGTCGCGAAACGGTGCAGCGCCTGAAGCTTCGCGTCAGGCAAAGGCTTGCCTTCGCGCAGCGCCGCGATGACGCCGGCGTCCATCTTGATCATCTTCGCGAGAGCAGAATGGCCGGCCATGCAGTAATGGCAGTTGTTCTCGAAGTTCGAGGTCAGATAGACGACCTGCTGTTCGTGTGGCGTAAGCGTGCTTTTCGAAAAGAGATCCCACAATGCCGAGTAGCCCGCAAGCAGCTCCGGAGACTCGGCCATGTGGGACTGCAGGTTTGGCACGAAGCCGAAGGTCTTTTTTGCGTCTTCCAAGCCGGGTTTTGAGGCGGCCGGGGCTGTTTCGATCGTGTACGAGTTGAAGGTGCTCATCGTCTGCTCCATTGGGTGAAATCGATGATGAGGATGCTACGCGCGGCGCCAATGCCGCAGAAGACAGCGTTGCGGCATAACGTGCATTCCTGGCGCGCATAGGTCGAACTGACAATAACTTTCGCAGTGGTAAGGAAACGCCCGCCGGCTTGGCCGCGGCTGCTCTGCGGCATAGACGTGACAGGCAGCACTCGAAGGTACGGCGACTGGTAATGTACGCGCCGTTATGGACGATGCAGCCGCTGCTTGGGACTGCGCTGCCCCTATCTCTAGTCTTGAGCGCACCCTTGCCGTGACGCGAGCATGCGACGTCTGGAAACGAAAGACAAGCAATCCTATCGAGGCATAGATCATTTGATCTGGTTGTGTTTTGCGCTCCGATAGTCCGCGATACATCGCGTATGGCATTAACGATCAGGTCAATTGACCGCGTTGGGCATCCCAATTTCGACAGTGCGTGAATACACTGTGAACCAGTGCCTCGTCTGCCCGAGTGCCTTTCAACAGTCAACAGTATGAGTCAAGACCTGCAGCCGCTGGCTGTCGCCAAGCCGCTGAAGGCGCTGGTCGACAAGGAACAGCGGGCGTATGTGGCGAATACGCGTTCACCGACAAGACCTGCCGGCTGCAGTGCCGGTCACCCTTGAAGCACTATTCAGAGGAAAATCATATGCAGTCGACCATCGGGAGTATTGATCTCGACAATTTATTCAGAACTCTCTGGCAGGCACAGCAAGAGTACTTGGCCGACGCCGTACAGCGGTCTGACGTTATCGGCGAATTTATGTCAAACAATTCTGCGGCGGAAGTCGGACAATTTTTGATGAATCTCTATAGATTCAACGTCGGCAGAGGCGCCGAGATCGAAGGAAGGTACCTCGCAAAGCAGTTGGCGCTTTGGTCGAGCATGTGGATGAAGAACGCCGCTGGTCCTATCGTTGAAGCTGATAAAGGTGATCACCGGTTCGACGCTCAGGAGTGGCAGGACTATCCTTGGTTTGACTACATAAAGCAGTCTTATTTGCTTGCATCTAACGCGCTGCTGCAGGTGATTGAGTCTGCCGACCTGGACGACAAAGCCAAAAAGGAGATGGCGTTTTTCGCTCGCCATTTTGTTGACGCCATGTCGCCGGCTAACTATGCACTCACCAACCCCGAAGTGCTCAAACTGGCCGTCGAAACCAAAGGGCAAAGTTTAGTAAGCGGTCTCAAAAGCTTGCATGAAGATCTCAGAAAAGGCTATATCTCGCTTTCGGATGAAACAGCCTTCGAAGTTGGCGGCAACCTTGCAAATACGCCGGGCGCAGTGGTGTACGAAAATGAACTCATACAGTTGATC
>NZ_JBAUSA010001258.1:0-1715 GCF_049581465.1 Caballeronia sp.
CAAACTTCAGAAAGCGACATTATCGACCACGATTTATTTTCATTTTCATGAAAGGCGCTAGCACGGAGGCGCCCGCGGCAATTGTAAGAGTCGCTGCCAGCAACCTTGTCATAAGGGACGGCGTTCCGATTCGCAACTTTAGTCAGTCCGAATGTCGGGCCTCTTATTTGCAATTCGAATTGTCCGTTCAATACATCGCATTCCTTACCAATCATGGCAAGTCCCATCGCGAACGTTCGTTTTCGGACAGACCATGCGTCTATCGCTCGAGATGCGATGTGACTTGCATCAAATTGTTACGCAACATTTCTAATCGTAACCAAAGATTACAGGATATTCCGGTGGGCGCCTAGTGCCGACCGGAATACAGTGAGGGGGATTTGAAAACCGGGCGCTGCATGGAGACGAGGTTGGCCGCCAAGCGACACTTCATCAAACGGACCGCGCGCTTGGAATCGGCGACATTTACCACTTGGTTCCTCTTCTATCGTTTGCGCGCCCAAATTGCTGAGCTATAGAAATACGATGTGACATGACCGTCGTGCGCGCCTCCGGTTGCGTCCTCAGTTGGGACGCACCTTCGATGCCATTAGCCGATAAATCGGCGTTGTCCGCGCAACCCGTCAAAAAAACTACGATCCGCGAAGCGTCTCTCTTCCGGGATTGTCGGTTCGATTGCAGACGTTCGCAGCCCGTGTGTGCGAAGTAATCGGTAGAGTGTAACGCGAGATATCTCCAGTTCTCGGGCAGCATCGCTTAGACGTCCCCGGTTACGCAGCAGCGCGAGTTCGATGGCGTGTCGCTCCGCCGCCTGCCGAGCCTCGGCGAGTGAGATTGGCTCAACTTCTACATAGTCACTCAGCTCAAGATCGCTGGCCGTGATCTGCCGGCTCTCCGACATCACAATCGCGCGCCGCACGCGATTGATCAACTCGCGCACATTGCCCGGCCATCCATAGTTGTAAATCGCGGCAGTCGCATCGGGCGCAAAGCCACGCAGACGCCGGCTCGTATCCTTTTTGAAGCGATCGAGTATCTGCTTCGCGAGCAACTCGACGTCGGTGCCCCGCGCACGCAGCGGTGGCTCGTCAAGTTGCAGCACGCACAAACGGTGATACAGATCGGCGCGGAAGCGGCCATCCATCATCGCGCTATCCATATCTACGTGAGTCGCAGAAATGATGCGTACATCCACCGGCGTGGACCCATGCCCACCGAGCCGTTCAATCTTGCGCTCCTGCAGGAAACGCAGGAGGCTTGCCTGGCTTTCGAGCGGTAAGTCGCCGATCTCATCGAGGAACAGCGTGCCGCCGTTCGCCGCCTCCACCCGGCCGATTTTGCGTTGATTCGCGCCCGTAAACGCACCGCGCTCATAGCCGAACAGTTCCGATTGCAACAGGGGCGCAGGAATGGCGCCGCAATTGATCGCGACGAACGGCTGTTCGCGCCGTGCCGAACGTTCGTGAATCGCGACCGCAGTGAGTTCCTTACCCGTGCCGGATTCGCCGGAGATAAAGACGGGCGCGTCGGTCGTGGCGACCTTTCGGATGGAGCTAAACAACCCGAGCATGGCCTCGCACGAGCCGAACATCCCGCCTTCGGCGCCCCCTGTATGCGGGGCGTCCGACGCATGCTCGTGCAGAGAAGCCATGCCATAAGCGTGACCCACGGCATTGACGATACGATCGTCCGAAGTGGGAAGCGTGACGTAATCG
>NZ_JBAUSA010001259.1:0-2593 GCF_049581465.1 Caballeronia sp.
CAAGCGCGCGGCGGGCTGGCCGACGATTGCGATGGCATCGGCGGGAACATGTTTGTCGCGGATTTCACCGGACAGCGCCGCCAGCAATTCGGCCTGACCGTTTCCCGATACCCCCGCAATCCCGAAAATTTCGCCCGCGTGAACGTTGAAAGAAACATCTTTCAGAGACGTACCGAACGGGTCTTCGCTTGCCACCGAAAGATTTTTTACGGCGAGCTTTACATCGCCCGGCGTGTGTTCCCGGCGCTCGTAGTCGGGCAGCGAATGCCCGACCATCAATTGCGCGAGCGACGCATGCGTCTCCTCGCGCGGATCGCAACGCCCTGTCACGCGGCCCCCGCGCATCACCGTCGCGCTCTGGCAAAGCGCCTGGATCTCATCGAGCTTGTGGCTGATATAGAGAATGCTGCACCCTTCGGACGCGAGCCGCCGCAGCACGGTAAAGAGCTTCTTGACTGCTTGCGGCGTCAGCACGGACGTGGGTTCATCCATGATCAACAGGCGCGGGTTCTGCAACAGGCAGCGCACGATTTCCACGCGTTGCCGCTCACCCACCGCAAGGCTGTGTACGTGGCGCTGCGGATCGACATCGAGTCCGTAATCCGCCGATACCTCGCGGATCCGCTTGGCCAGCTTCTTCAGGTCGAATTTATCGTCAAGGGCGAGCGCGATGTTCTCGCCGACCGTCAGGGTATCGAAGAGGGAGAAGTGCTGGAACACCATGCCGATACCCAGCTTGCGAGCCGCCGCCGGGCTGCCGATTTCCACCACCTCACCGTTCCACTGAATCTCGCCTTCGTCCGGACGCACCGCGCCGTAGATGATCTTCATCAACGTCGACTTGCCCGCGCCGTTCTCGCCAAGCACAGCATGGATTTCACCGGGCTGGACCACGAGTGTCACGTCGTCATTGGCCTTGACGGCGGGATATTGCTTGCTGATGCCGTGTAGCGCGAGGCGCGGCTTGAGCGCGTTCGCCGGCTGGGTAGGAGAAGAAATGGCGTCGCCCATGGAGATCAGAAATCGTAGAACATGCGCAAACCCGGCTGACCCGGGAGGGTCGAAAACGCAAAGGACCGGCTTGCGAGCAAAAGATACCCAAATCGACGCGTTACGTCGATTTCTCAAAATAGTACGCCCGCCCCTCCCGCGCCGTTTCTGGTCTTGCGGCGCGAACCTGTTCGCGGGTATGCCCATATTGACTGAAACAATGCGTCATATTAAAAACGATATGTCCGACACCCTTGTCGATCAGCCTGTACGTATACTGGAGACACCATGAGTCAGCAACGCGAGGCGATCGACACTTACCTGTTGCGCGTCCTCCACACCCTCTTGATCGAGCGCAGCGTCACGCGCGCAGCCGTCAAGCTCAACCAGTCCCAACCGGCCATCAGCGCAGCGCTCAGGCGTCTGCGCGACATCACGGGCGACCCGCTGCTCGTACGCGGCAAAGCGGGCATGGTGCCGACCGAATATGGCCTGCGCCTGCTCGAACCCACGCAAAATGCGCTGCGCGAAATCGAGCGCATCAAGGTCCAGCAGCACAACTTCGAACCGTCCACGTCCGTGCGCTGTTATCGCATTGGCTGCCCGGACTATCTGAACGTGCTGTTCGTGCCCACCGTGGTCGAGCGGTTTCGCATTGCTGCGCCCAACGCCACGCTTGAATTTCATTCGCTCGGACCTGCCTTCGACTACGAGCTGGCGCTGGAAGAAGGCAAGCTCGATATCGTCGTGGGCAACTGGCCCGAGCCGCCCGAGCAACTGCATCTGTCGAATCTCTTTGTGGACAAGATCGTCTGTCTCGTCAGCGCCACGCATCCATTCGCCCGGCGCGGCGCGCTCACGCTCGACCAATACCTCAACGCGCCGCATCTCGCGCCTACGCCCTATTCCGTGGGCCAGCGCGGCGCTATCGATGTCCATCTGGCCCGCGAACGGCTCAAGCGCCATGTGGTCGTCACGTTGCCCTACTTCAACCTTGCGCCGTACGTACTGATCAAGTCGGACCTCGTGTTCACGACCACACGTCTTTTTGCCGATCACTACGCGAAGTTCTTGCCGCTGACCGTCGTACCCGCGCCACTCGATTTTCCGCCGATGCAGTACTACCAGTTGTGGCACGAGCGCTGCCATTACTCCGATGAAGTTCGCTGGCTGCGACATCTTGTGGCGGACGCAACGCGTTCGCTGATCGAGACGCCTTGAAGCCGTTGCGGCGCTTTCGCGCCGCAACGCTTATCTGACCAACGTTCGTGGGTAAGTCAGGCCATTGCGACTAGCTGTCCCGCCAGTCGGTTATGCCGCTCGACAATCGGACCGAGATCCACGGTCGTCAAATGTCCATCGCGCACCACCACGTTCCCGTCGATCACGCTCGTAGAAACCGTTGATGGCGCGCAGAACACCAGCGCCGCGACCGGATCGTGAAGCGCGCCGGCGAACCCATGCTGTCTCAGATCAAACGATACGAAATCCGCCGCCATGCCGGGTGCGAGCGCGCCGATATCGTCGCGACCCAGCACCTTCGCGCCGCCCAGCGTGGCGATTTCCAGCGCTTCGCGCGCGGTCATCGCATCCGGACCGAAGC
>NZ_JBAUSA010001260.1:0-2145 GCF_049581465.1 Caballeronia sp.
TCCAGGTCAGAGATGCACATGCTGGCTGCTCCGACAGCGAGGTTCGCCAGCATTGCTCCCTGCTAATGCTGTCAAAACTTAACTACGCGCTCCCTGAGCGAATTCGATAACTACCACGACTACAGAATCAGCTGAACGTTCACGACTGTGGCTTGCATTAGCGCTATCACTTTATATGAATCATCATCGGGTCCATATGCTCGAACTTCGCCAGTCGAGACCGTTAACATCCTACCGGCACTTTGCACTCTTCCTATCGCCAAAAACCGGTCGCCAAGCGCAGGCCTTAAAAAGTTAATTTTAAACTCGGCAGTGACCACTTCGTATCCCGGTGACGCTTTGGTTAACGCCGCATATCCACAGGCGCTGTCGACAACACTGGTGATTGCACCGGCATGCACATAGCCGTGCTGCTGCGAAAGACGCTTCGCGAAAGGCAGCGTAATGTGCACCTCGCCATCCGCAACAAGGGCCAGCTTCGCATCTAGCGTCGCCATAAGGCCCTGCGCGCTGAAGCTGGCATTGATTCGATCGTATAAGTCAGTCATTTGCGTGTCGTAGCCATAGATTGTGATTTGTCCGCCGGATAGGACTTTGCTCGATCAACAAGGACCCGGAAGCACCGATTTTCAGCGTCGCCGATTACGGTCTGGTGGGCGATCTGTTCACGACCGTGCCTGAATTCACCTCATCGTGAAGTTGATTTGAGACGGCGATATCAAATTACGCGGTTTCACTTCCATCTATCGATGAAGACTCCAGCAGTCGTTGGCAGCGGAACGGCGGCCATTGGGATAGCTCAATGTGCCGCTCTCGCGGGGTTTGAGGCGTACCTCCTGGATCGTGATCTCTCACAGCCGAAAAGGCGAAAGAGAAGATTGCGAGCACGTTATCGCGGCGAGTTATACAAGGCAAGCTCACCCAAGGTTTCAAGCGACTCCGCCCTGTTGCAGTGGCCGAAATTCGTTGAAAGCGCTTCAAGGCCTGCCCATCGCAACTTACCATTATCCCTACCCTCGACCATATAGCCAGACCCGTGGTTTTCGTCGCAGAATCCATTGCCGTCGGGGTGACCTCGGACGGCCTTCGCCGTGTCGTCCCGGTCGTTGACGGCTACTCGCAATCGCTAGGATCTAAAAGGCGCTCGGTATCGCAAGGGCCTGCCGATCAGCAGCAGCATCGCGAGCTGCGCTATGTCAGCGACGCCTTCGACATCGGCGTGCGCTCCGGGCACGAGCAGGGCGCCGGCCGCATCTCGCGCCCGCTGATGCCTGATGTGCGCTTGCCCGCGTGCAGCCCCGCGTTGCTTCGCTATCACCCAATTCATACGGTGGAGGATCTGCGCCATCACACCCTGCTCCACTCCACCAGTACGCGCACGGCCTGGTCGCACTGGCTGCGGGAGGCGGACGCTCCTCGCCTGCGGGCTGCACGTGATCTCGAGTTCGATCACGCTTATCTGCAGCTTGCCGCCGCCGTGGAGGGCCTGGGTGTCACGCTGGCATCGCTGCCGATGATCGGGCGCGATATCGCGGCTGGCCGACTGGTGTGTCCGATAGTGGCGCCGACCTGGCGTGCGATCGACTACGTGCTCGTAATCAACGCCGATCGGGCTACCGATAGAGCCGTCATGGCCCTTGAGCAATGGATCACGATGATGGCCGGGAGGGATCGAGAGCGACTTTAATCGACAACATCCACGGTTCCGACACACCATCCTACCGACGCTTATGGCAGAGCTCTCGCCCCGCGTAGACGACCAGAAATAGACCGATGAGTATGGCCGCTACGGCCAACGATTCATCTTGCCGTCCGGGTGGAACAGACGACGACGCATAAAACCAGAAACACACGCCGATTGCCGTCAAGACAATACCAAACACAAGCCCCCACACCGGCCCGGCCGTATCAGAGCTTGCTAATCTGTGGGACATTTTCATCGCTACACTCCCCCGTTCCGCGCAGTTGTTTCCTGATTGCCGCATCCTGCAAATTCTGCATTTGCATGCTCTGACGGTAGCGTACGCGGCCAAAAAGACAGCATCAACAGGCTAGATCCGCATTCGTTTGCGTCGGATGACCTGTCAAGACGGATAGGTGCCCGGGCGTTTCACTCATATATTTGACGCCCGAATGACCGAAGTG
>NZ_JBAUSA010001261.1:0-3181 GCF_049581465.1 Caballeronia sp.
GTCTCGAGCAAGTAGAAGAACATCGGGATGAAGAACACGGCGATCACCGTCGCACCGAGCATGCCGCCGATCACGCCTGTCCCGATCGAATGGCGGCTGTTCGCGGAGGCGCCTGTCGCAATAGCCAGCGGGACGCATCCGAGAATGAACGCGAGCGACGTCATCACGATCGGGCGCAACCGTTCGCTCGCCGCCGTCACGGCGGAGTCGTACACCGACTCGCCCGACTCGCGGTTGAGCACGGCGAACTCGAAGATCAGGATCGCATTCTTGGCCGCGAGCGCGACCAGCATGGTCAGCCCGATCTGGAAGTAGACGTCGTTTTCGAGGCCGCGCAGCAAGATCGCGAGCAACGCGCCGAACAGGGCGAAGGGCACTGCCATTAGCACGCCGAACGGCAGGCTCCACTTCTCGTATTGGGCAGCGAGAATCAGGAACACCATGATCAGGCCGAATGCGAACACGAGCCCCGAAGTGCTGCCGGCCTGCTTCGATTCGTACGCCTCGCCGCTCCACCCAAGGCTATAGCCTGCTGGCAGCACCTGGTCCCCGACTTCGCCCAGTGTGCTGAGCACCTGCCCGGAGCTATAGCCCGGCGCAGCATTGACCGTGATCTTCACGGCCGGGAAATTGTTGAACCGCGTAATCAGATCTGGACCCGTGACGTACTTCGTGGTCACCACGGCCTTGAGCGGCACCATGCTATCGGTCTTGCTGCGCACGTAGATCTGATCGAGATCCCGCGGCGTGAGCCGATACGATGGCTCGGCCTGCAGGATGACCTGCCACAACCGGCTCGAACGGTTGAACTGCGACACGTATAGCGAACCGAACATCGTCTGCATGGCGCTATACACGTCCTCGATCGGCACCCCCAGGGTCTCCGACTTTTCGCGGTCCACGTTGGCCAGCAGTTGCTGTGCTGACCCATTGAAGGTCGACGTCACCCGCGTCAGTTCGGGCCGCGCCTTGGCCTTGGCGATAAAGTCATCCACCA
This sequence comes from Caballeronia sp., assembly GCF_049581465.1. Lineage (GTDB taxonomy): Bacteria > Pseudomonadota > Gammaproteobacteria > Burkholderiales > Burkholderiaceae > Caballeronia. Next base: position 998 of record NZ_JBAUSA010001261.1, read on the forward strand.
CCTGGGCAAGTTGCGCGATGGTGGCGTCGCCCTGGGCCTGTATCCATACCTCGGTGCCGCCGGTCGTGCCAAGGCCTGGAATGGACGGCGGATTGACCGGCAGGATGATCCCCTCCTTAACCTCGGAGAGGGTTTTGTACGCGTCGATCAGTACGGCCCGCGCGTTCTGGGTCTTGATGTTGGCGAATTTGTAGCGCTCGTCGAAGCTCTTGAAGCCGACGAAGAACGTCCCCGCGTTGTTCTTGTTCTGGCTGTCGAGCAGGCTGAACCCATCGACCACGGTCACACTGCTCACGGCCGGCTGCTTCATGAAGTAGTCCGTGACGTGCTGGGACACGTCTCCCGTGCGATCGAGACTCGCGGCGTCCGGCATGACGATCGCGCCAAGCAGATAGCCCTGATCCTCCGGAGGCAGAAACGACGTGGGAATCGCGCGCAGCATGACGACCGCTAGCACGATCATGCCGACGAACAGAAGCAGCGCCACCACGAAACGCTTGATCGCCAGTTTGACCCAGTTCGTGTAGCCGAGCGTCATTCGCGCGAACGCATTGTCGAACCACTTGAAGAAGCCACGCTTTTCATGGTGCCCCGGCTTGAGCAGCAAGGCAGCGAGCGCTGGCGACAAGGTGAGTGCGACCACCCCCGAGAGCACCACCGAGATTGCAATCGTGATCGCGAACTGCTTGTACAACTGACCGGTGATGCCGGCGAGAAAGGCCACGGGCACAAACACGGCGCATAGAACCAGCACGATCGCCATGACCGGGCCGGAGACTTCGTCCATGGCCCGCTTGGCCGCGTCCTTCGGATTGAGCTTGTGAACGTTCATGTTGCGTTCGACGTTCTCAATCACCACGATGGCGTCGTCCACCACGATGCCGATCGCGAGCACCATGCCGAACAGCGTCAGCATGTTGATCGAGAAGCCGAGCGCGAGCATTCCCATGAAGGTGCCCAAGATCGACACCGGCACCGCGAGCACCGGAATCAGGGTTGCGCGCAAGCTCTGCAGGAATACGAATACCACGATCACGACCAGCACGAGCGCTTCGAAGAAGGTGTGGACGACGTCCGAGATGGACGCACGCGTGAACTCCGTTGTGTCCATCGCGACGTCGTAGTCGATGCCTTCCGGGAACGACTTCTTCATCTCGGAGAGCGTGGCGCGCACCTGCTTGGCCACATCGAGCGCGTTAGCGCCTGGCTGCTGATAGACCGCGATCACCGTGGCCGGCTTGCCCTGGAACTTGCTGCGGATCGAGTAATCCTTCTGGCCCAGTTCCGCGCGCCCGATGTCTTTCAGCCGCACGATGGCCGCGCTGCCGTTCGCGGCGCGAATGATGATGTTATCGAACTCGCTCGGGTCGGTCAGCCTTCCGCTAGTCGTGACCGCGAACGACTGTTCGACCGGCGTGCCGGTCGGCGCCTGGCCGATGCGCCCCACCGCGAACTGCTGGTTCTGGTTGGCCACCGCTCGTTGCACATCCGCCGCGGTGATGCCCAACTGGGCCATCCGGTCGGGTTTCAGCCAGATCCGCATCGCATAGTCGGGCGTGCCGAAGATACTCGACTGGTTCGCACCCGGGATGCGCTTGAGCGCATCGAGCACATAGATGTTGGCGTAGTTGGCGATATAGGTCGCGTCGTAGCGGTTACTCGGCGAATAGATGGCGATCACCATCATGAACGCCGATGACTTTTTCTGGACCTGAATACCCTGTGACTGCACCGACGAGGGTAGCTGGGGCAGCGCCAGATTCACACGGTTTTGCACATCGACCTGGGCCAGTTCCGGGTTGGTGCCGATCTGGAAGAACGCATTGAGCGTATAGGCGCCAGTCGATGAACTCGACGAGTACATATAGATCATGTTGTCCGCGCCATTGACCTGCTGCTCGATCGGCGCGGCCACATTGTTGGCGACCACATCCGCGCTCGCCCCCGGATAGGTGGCGGAGACCGTGATCTGCGGCGGCGTGATGTCGGGATACTGCGCGATGGGCAGCGCCAGCATGGCCAGCGCGCCCCCTAGTGAGATGACGATCGAGATGACCGTAGCGAAAATCGGGCGGTCAATACAGAAGTGGGAGACGCTCATGTCGGCCGCCCCTCACTTCGTCACGGGCTGGTCGGACTCCCGCGCCGCCAGATGCTGCGGCCCGCCTGGCGGCGGGCTGGCGG
>NZ_JBAUSA010001262.1:0-1997 GCF_049581465.1 Caballeronia sp.
GGTGTCGCCCGTCGCCGCGTGATGTTGACGCGCCAGTTCGAGCCATTCGTCGGCTGCGCGCTCGGCGAGAAAACCGGCGGCGATCTGGGTGCCCGACAACACCAGGGAGTCGCCGGTGTTGCCGAGGGGAAACACATATTCGTCGCTCAGGACCTGCATGGCGCTCACGTTTTTGTACGTCTTGCGGGGCGCATCGATACCGGTCGCCGAGTCGTGGCGCGTGTGCGAGAGGACGTGCGCGGCAAGGTCGGCTGCGCTTGGACCTGCGTGTTTCCCGGTCGCAGTGCCGGATGGGAGCAGAGCCAGCAGGGATAAGTGCTTCATGAACGCCATCTCCGTCTTGTGGGGTGGAATGCGTAGCCAAGGCAGTGGCTTGTGCATGCTGACGCCGTTTTAATTCCTCGAAGCGGGTGCGGCGCGCAGCTTGCTACAGGGTACCCGCGGGAAACTCGCGGGCAATTCGCGTCGTTACCGACAGATTACATGGAGCCCGTGTCAATCGCCCACAAGCGCGAGCATCGAGTTAGCAATTTGTGCGGTTCGGCACCTCAGGGTCAGCTAGCCGTGAGCGTCATCTGTGCGACACCGAATTGACAGGTCCCGCTAATCGACGCATAAGTTGACGCAATCGTTTGCATGTTTCATACGACCGGGGACTAGCGAAGCCATGACAACCCATCCGATACCCGGCAGCGACAACGCCCAGCCCGACGGTGCGCGATGTATCGGCGCGTGCGATCCGGACGAACAGATCGAAGTCGTGATGATGCTGCGCCGGCACGATGAAGCCGGCTTCCGGCAACTGATGAACCAGATCGACGCGGGCAAAGCCGATGCCGTACCCGTCTCGCGCGAGGATTTCGGCAAGCGCTTTGGCGCGTCGGATGCGGATGTCGAGAGGGCTGAAGCGTTCGCTCAGGAACACGGCCTGAAGGTGGTTCGCGCCGACGCCGCGGCGCGCAGCGTGGTCCTGTCGGGCACGATCGCGCAGTTCGGCACGGCCTTTGGCGTCAAGCTCGAGCGCTATGAACATCACGCGATCGGGGACTATCGGGGAAGGTCGGGGCCGGTCAACGTGCCCTCGGACATGAAGGACATGGTGACCGCCGTACTGGGACTCGACAGCCGTCCGCAGGCGCGTCCGCATTTTCGCTTGCCGTCGCCGTTCAGGCCGGCGGTGGCGCAAAGCGAGTCCTACACCCCGCTCGATCTCGCCCGGATCTACAATTTTCCGGCTGGCGACGGCACTGGCCAGTGCGTCGGCATCATCGAACTGGGTGGGGGATACAGCCAGAGCGACCTCAGCACGTATTTCACCCAGCTTGGCGTCGGCGCGCCTGACGTGATGTCGGTGGCCGTCGACCAGGCTGGAAACGCGCCGACGGGCAATCCGAACGGCCCGGACGGCGAGGTGACGCTGGACGTCGAGATTGTCGGGGCCATCGTGCCGGGCGCGCGCATCGCCGTGTATTTTTCGCCGAACACCGACGCGGGTTTCGTCGACGCGGTGAGCCGCGCGATCCACGACGACGTCAACAAGCCTTCGGTAGTCTCGATCAGCTGGGGCAGCCCGGAATCGAACTGGACCGCGCAATCGCAAAACGCGTTCAACGACGTCCTGCAATCGGCCGCCGTACTCGGCGTGACGGTGTGCGTAGCGTCTGGCGACGGCGGTTCCAGTGACGGCGCAACCGACGGTCAGGATCACGTCGACTTTCCCGCGTCGAGCCCCTACGTGCTGGCTTGCGGCGGGACGCATTTGACGGCATCGGCATCGGCGTCGACCCAAGGCATCGGCCAGGAAGTGGTGTGGAATGACGGCGATCAGGGCGGAGCGGGCGGTGGCGGCATTAGCGCGACCTACGCGTTGCCGGTCTGGCAGCAAGGCTTGAGCGTGACGCGCACGGACGGCGGCGAGGGCGGTGGCAAAACCGCGCTCAGCCAGCGCGGCGTGCCGGATGTGGCCGGCGACGCATCGCCGGAAACGGGCTATCAGG
>NZ_JBAUSA010001263.1:0-2449 GCF_049581465.1 Caballeronia sp.
ATCGCGACCACGACGGGGATATACATCGCGCCCCAGAAGCCCACGCCCGCTTCGGTTTCCTTCGGCAGCCAGCCCTTCTTGTGCAGGTAGAGCCGAAGGAAAATCAGCATCAGCATGGCGATGCCGACACCGCCGACATTCGTCTTAACGCCGATCGCGACCCCGAGCAGGTCGCCGAGGAAGAGTCCTGCCAGATGGCAGAACGCGAGCAGTGCAGTTCCGTAGATGATCATTGCGTGTCTCCTGTAAGTCTCTTCGACGGTGGATTGGCGTCGGCGACACGTATGCAAGACGTCGACGATGCGCTCAGTGAGTAGCACCACGCCGTCCGCGATCGATGCGACTTTGACTGGACATGGGTGCTCTCGCTCCAGACATGAGGCGATTCTAGGCAGCGAGAAATTCAGGTTCAAGCACGTTCGGGACGCGTCTGTTATCCCAAGGGTAATGATCGTTCGACGTGAATGCTGAAACCGTGACAGGACTGGGCGGGGGGGCCTAACCGTGCTGCGTAGGGGTTTTCCCCGTTTCATCGGGGGATCTATTGGTGAACGAAGGAGTCCAGGCGGGGTCGTACGCCGCTGTTCGATGCGGCCATCTTCCCCTCAGAGGGACGAGGCAATCGAATTCGCCCACGCTGTCCGGATGCATGCGTCGATCCTACTCCATGGGTGGTTCATTTCGTATCACCAGTTCCATGAAGCCTGAACTCAAGTCGTGCTCCCGGGAGAAGCGATGTTCGGGAAGAAGCGCTAACAATATCTCTGCGGTTGTACGGACCGTGCAACCGCGTGCGACATGACCACCGAACACTCCACCGCGCGGGTCGGCAACCGACATATGCAGGTGCGCTCCGTCACACGAGAGAGACCCGGCGAGCGTGAGGATTTCAAGATCGTCGCGCAGCTCGGTAGGGTCCTCGTCCCCAGCAAATCGCAGTTGGGCAACGCTGAGGCTGCCGATGCCCTGGATCACGAAGGCCGCTTGCAACTTGAGTTGACGCAGCACGTCTTCAAGGGCGACACGCAGGTCGTCGCCCGGAGAAAGGCGCAAAGGATGTGCTTGCATAGTGCGGTTCCAGGTCGGGGTTCGATGATAGGTTAAGGCGGATTGAGGGCGGTCGCAATTGTGCTCTGGCGTTCGCGCATAACAGGCGTCGTGTGATCCTGAAAATGCGATTCAGAACGCTTCCACACTTACAGGAGTGCGAACGATATTGCTGTATCCATAGAAAAACAAGAATGATATATTGATATTAATAATACAAAAATAAACACAGCGGCTGTTATCTCGGCCACGTTGCTTTCACCCGTGATAAAAAACTAAAACCGTTCGTTTCCGCACAATGGTGAGGCAATGCTTTTCCATTACCGTTGGTTTCGAAAACATTCTGAGCGTCTCGCGGAAAGTATTCCAAATTATTACTTATCATCCCGCCTCGCGCCGAGTTTCACGAGTGAAACGTTTATAATCCATCTGCCTAAAATGATCGTAACTAATGCCACACAAACCGTTGTGTCCGGCAAGAGTTACATGGACGTAAATCGCGCGGTGCTCTGGCAAGCTTTCTTATGCGTTGCAGGCTGGCGAGTGGGTTGGCCGCCTGGAACAGGTAGTGTAAGGGCTCTCGCCGGTGCTTCACTGCCGGAACTAGACGCGCGGCCCATGGATTTCAGGCTTCGAACGCGGTGGCCGGGGTGTGAGTTGCCTCGACCGGCACTGCGGTCGTATCGGCGTTGTGCCGTCAATTGTGAAAGATAGGGTATTTAACTGATTTATCAGGAATCCTATATTTTACGAATGGACGCGCTGAGCGAACATCTGTTTGTCACAGATACGGCGGATCGGACTTCCAGCGCGAGTCTCACCGTGCGTTGCGGCCCGCATCTTCGGTATGTCGAGAAGTCACTGATGGCACCTCGCCGGATTAACCTCATGCGGTCATTAGTAAGGAAATCGAAATAAATATACGTTGACCGGTGCCCCTTCAACACGTTGAGCGCGCGTCCATCTGGCAGCCCTCAATGCACGTGCGAATGTCTAACGTTTTCCGTTCGCGGATAACGGCACATCGGAAGCCCAGCTTCATCAGCAATGAACGCAATCGCCGCGTTCTCCGGTTCATCTCTCTCTGTACTCAAAAATGCGAAAGCAGGACGGCTTTGGTCGATCTTGCTGAATCTTCGGGGAAAACCCCTTTTTAGCGATACATACGGACATGATGAGATCTTTAAAACTTGTGGGTGTTGCGGTAGCAACAGTGTTGGCATCTTTTGGTGCGGAAAACGCCCAGGCTCAGGCAAGCACGATCACCGTCTCAGGCCTGAAATACACGTTGTGCGGACAAGAGAACGACAACTGCACATTCGTCGGAACAGGCTCGGTGGTGTTCGGTGCGGTTCCACCCACCTCGCCGTCGGTGATGTTGACAGCTCCGAAGACCTTTACC
>NZ_JBAUSA010001264.1:0-3145 GCF_049581465.1 Caballeronia sp.
GACCAGCGCCGATGTACCCGGGTGCGCCGGGTGCGCCTTCGCGATCACGGGACAACCGGCGGCAAACGCCGACGCGGTGTCGCCACCGGCCACGGAAAACGCGAGCGGAAAATTGCTGGCGCCGAACACGGCGACGGGGCCAAGCGGGATGTATTGCAGACGCAAGTCGACGCGCGGCAACGGCTGGCGTTGCGGCTGCGCCGGGTCGATTCGAACGCCCAGGAAATCGCCCTGACGCACGACGGCGGCGAACATGCGCAACTGACCGACAGTGCGCCCGCGTTCCCCTTCGATACGCCCGCGCGGCAGCCCGGTTTCCGCCATGCATCGTTCGATCAGTTCATCGCCCGTATCGAGAATATTCTGCGCAATTGTCTCCAGGAAGACCGCGCGTTTTTCTAGCGGTGCCTCGCGATAAGCCTCTGCAGCTTGCCAGGCCAGATCGCACGCCCGGTCGAGCTGGGCGAGGGTCGCGCCACCAAATGACGGTGCGAGCGGCTCGCCCGATGCCGCGTCGATACCGTTGAACGAGCCGTTGGTACCCGGAAGGGCTTGCGTGCCAATTAACAGATCGCCGGAAATTTGCATGATGTTTGAATCCTGAGTGACGAAAAGGCGGTGAGCTGGCGGGACGGGAGACGGATTGTGCATCGAGCGTCTCCAATATGACTATATTTGCGCCGAAGACTATAGGACCGCAAACCCCACGTTGTATAGTGAAACCTTTCCATCTCGTGATCGCTTCTGCGACTCACCAAGTTTTACTCCGGTACAATGAAATCCACCCTCGACGTATTGATGGCGCGCTTGCGCATGAAACAGCTCCAGTTACTGATCGCACTGGACGACCATAAGTCGCTGCACAAGGCGTCGAGCGCGATGGCCATGACGCAGTCGGCGGCGAGCAAGGCGCTGGCCGAACTCGAATCGATGCTCGAAGCGCCCCTGTTCGAACGCGCCAAAAGTGGTCTGGTGCCCAACCAGTTCGGGCATTGCGTGATCCGCTATGCGAGATTGGTGGCGTCCGACCTGACGTCGCTATGTCAGGAAGTCGCCGACATTCGTTCGGGCACGGGCGGCCGTCTTGCCGTTGGCGCGATCATGGGCTCGATACCGGAAGTAGTTGTGCCGGTTCTTGGCCAGTTGCGCGAGAGCCATCCAGGGCTCGCGATCGAGATTGTCGAGGATACGAGTGCCCGGATGCTGGCGCTCCTTGACGACGGGCGGCTCGATCTCGTCGTAGGCCGCTCGATCGTCAGCGACGAACCGTCGAAGTATCACTACCATCCGCTCGGCGACGAACCGTTGTCGGTCGTGGTCGGCTTCGATCACCCGCCGTTCCCCTCAAGCGAGGTCACGTTCGCCGATCTCGCCGGACATCTCTGGGTGACGTATCCGGGCACCATGCCGATGCACGCACTGCTGCAACGCGAGATGGATCTCGCGGGCGCGCCGATGCCGGTCAGCGCCATCTCCACGGCCTCCACGTTCGTCACCGTAGCATTGCTACGCCATAGTGCAGACCTCGTGTCCGTACTGCCGGCGGCCGTCGCCAGCCTGTTTTGCGACCACCGCATGCTGCGTACATTGCCGGTCAGGTTCAAGTCGAAGTCGCAGACCTACGGCATCGTCACGCGCAAAGTGGGCGTGCTGTCGCCGTCGGCTCGCCAATTCATCGAGTGTCTTAAGGAACGCGTCAGCCTGATGGCCTGAAGGCCGCGCGCCGGATTCCGATAATAGGGGCGCCGGGTACGGGATACCGATCTTTTGCAAGGGGCGTACGGCTGAGCCTATACTTTTGACACCGCTCTCGGATCGTTCCGGACTGACACATCCTGCCGTGGCGTGCTTGCTGTCAGGTTCGATTCATTAACGCCATCGACTGCGAACAACTCACATGAGTGACATCACTGTCGGCGCTCTCAAGGGCCTTGCCACGGATCTGCGCAAGCGGCAGGCGGAGTTGACCGCGCGCTGGATGAAGTTGATTTTCGACGATGTCGAAATTGAACATTCCGACGAACTGAGCGCCCCGCAGCTCGCGGATCATCTGCCGCGTATTTTCGATGAAATCTGTCTCGTGCTGGAATCGCAGGACATGGATTCGCAAGAGGGCGCGATTGAGCACGATGCGCGGCGGCATGGAAAGTGGCGTTGGGAGCAGGGATATCGCGTCGATGAAGTGGTGCGGGAACTCAACGTATTCCGGCAGGTGCTGATTGCCGCGATTGCGGACTATGCACGGCGCCACACGTCGTTCGACCGCAAGCGCGAGGAGCGCGCGTGCCGCATGACGGATCAGGTGATCAGCTTTGTGACGCTCACGTCGATTCGCGAAGCTGTCGATGAGCGCGACCGCCGGCTTGCCGATTACACCGGCATGCTTGAGCGCGCGAATCGCGAACTTACCTTGCAGCGCCGGCAGATTGCCGAAATGTACGAGACGCGGATGCAGGTTTCGCGACGCGTATCGCACGACCTGCGCAATTTTCTGAACGTGTTCGCGACGGCGCTGCAGTTCATTGGCCGTTGGCCATCGAAACAGGAAAGTTCGCTCGCGCTCGTGAACCGGCAGGTTGAGGACATGGCCGCGCTCGTCGATGAATTGGGCGAGTATTCCAACGTGCTCGGCGACGATTCCGTCCTCACCGTCGAGCAACTTGACCTGAAGGAATTCTTCCACGAGCTGATGCAGCTTTGCACCGCCGCGGCGCAAAAGAAGGGCTTGACGCTTAGCGGGCATATCGATCCTGCCGTCGACGTGATCACATCGAACCGTCTCAAGATCAAGCAAGTCGCGTTGAATCTTCTTTCCAATGCGATCAAGTACACCACGGCGGGCGAAGTCGAGCTGGCCATCCTTGCGTCGGGCGCGGGGCACTGGACGCTGCGGGTGTCCGATACCGGCGTGGGTATCGATGTCGCGGACCGGGAGCGCGTGTTCGAGGAGTTCGAGCGTGCCGCCGCCGACGATATTCCCGGTTCGGGGCTTGGGCTCGCGATCGTGAAGGAATTGTCGCGGCAGCTACAAGGGGAGATTCACTTCGAATCGTTCAAGGGCCGCGGGAGTGTGTTCGAGGTGAAATTTCCAGTGGTTCCTGCTGGAGGCTTTGGGGGTGAGGGTGTTGGTGGGTGAGGTGCCTGC
>NZ_JBAUSA010001265.1:0-2802 GCF_049581465.1 Caballeronia sp.
TCTTGCCGTTCGCCATCAGTTGCTGAGCGCGTTCGCTCACCAGGTACGCGAGGAATTGCTGCGCAGCTTGCTGGTTGGTGCTGGACTTCAGCACCGCCGCGCCCGATACATTGACCAACGCGCCCACGTCGCCATTGGGGAAGTGATAGATCGCGCTGCGAGTGGCGCTATCGCCAAGCTGGACGTGCAAACGCGCCCAGTAGTAGTTGTTCACGACACCCGTCGCCACGCCGCCACGATTCACCGCCGCGACCACGCCTTCGTCGTCGTCGAAAATTTGCGCGTTCTTCTTCAGGCCCTTGAGCCACTCGAGCGCCTCGGCTTCCCCCTTCATAGCGATCACTGCGCTGACAACCGGCAGGAAATCGCCGTCGCTCGGCGCTACGCCAACCTTGCCTTTCCACTGCGGCTTGGCGAGGTCCATCAGCGACGCCGGCAATTGCGCGGCATCGATCTTCTTCGTGTTGTAGACCAGCACGTTTTCACGCGCGAGCACGCCAACCCAGTCGCCTTGCGGCGAGTTGAAGCGGGAAGGAATGTTGGACAGCGTCGATGCATCCGTCTTCGCCAGCATGCCCTTCTCGTCCAGCAGCATCAGCTCCGGCGAGTTCTCGGTGAAGTAGACATCGGCGGGGGAAGCCGAACCTTCAGCCACCAGTTGCGCGGCCATTGCCGGGCCTTCGCCATTGCGAACCTTGACCGAAATGCCGGTCTGCTTCTCGAAGTCCTTCGCGAGCGCAGCCACGACTTGTTCGTGCTGGGCGTTGTACAAAGTCAGCGACGCCGCCTGCGACTCGATCGGCAGCGCAGCAGCGACGGCCAGCGCGGCGATTGAGCAGAGTGTGCGCAAAATCGGCTGGCGCGTGAAGCGGGTGGTTTTCATTGCAGTCATTCCTCTTGTCTTCAAAGCTTGTGTCTTCAAAGCACGCCGGCCTTGTCGCCGGCGCTTTATTTTTTAAGTCTCGAACAGGCCCGCGCCAATATACGACCCCGGTCGCGCACCCGGCGGGCACGCGACTACGCCGCTGCCTACGTGCGTGGTGAACTGGTTCATCATGTCGAACTTCGAGAGCCGCTCGTTGATCGGGATGAAACCCGTGCGCGGATCCCCTTGGAACGCGATGAAAATCAGCCCCGCGTCGTATTCGGTCTCCTGGCGCCATGGGGGCCACCGTTCGATATAAAAATCGGTTCCGTCGTTGTACGAATACGAGCGGCGCAAGATCTGCGCGCCGTTGTTGGTCCCGCGATTGGACAACCGTACGTGAGAGTTCTCCGGAATGACCTGGTTGCCGTCTTTATCGACGGCGTCGAGATCGACCGGATCGAATTCGTTCTTCTTGCCGAGCGGCGCGCCGCTGTACTTCTCGCGACCAAACACCTGTTCCTGGAAACCGCGTTCCATCGTGTCCCAGTGTTCCAGCGTGATGCGGATACGGCGCACGACCGAGTAGCTGCCGCCGTTCATCCACGGCGCATCGGCCGCGTTTGCCCAGACGAACTCCTTCATCAGCGCGGGGTCCGCGACTCTCGGATTGTTGGTGCCGTCCTTGAAACCCATCAGGTTTCGCGGTGTCTTCCCACGTGCCCCGGACGCGAAACCGGCCTGGCCCCAGCGCATCGCCGCGTTGCCGTACGCCATGCGTGCAAGTTGGCGCACTGCGTGGAATGCGACTTGTGCGTCGTTGGCGCACGCCTGGATCATGATGTCGCCGCCGGTTTTCTGCGGGAGCAACTGGTCGCCATTGAAGCGCGGCAGATCGACCAGCGCAGCCGGCCGGCGATTCGAAATGCCGTAGCGATCGTGGCCGTCCTTCGTGAACATGCCCGGGCCAAAGCCGAACGTGATCGTCAAGCCCGCCGCGCCGAGGCCGAGGATATCGCCGGAATCGGGGGCGGCCTTGGCTTCCGGTTGGTCGTCCGTCACGATCGGCTGCGCCGTTTCGCCCTTGGACATCCGCGCCGCCGCGTCGGTCCACGACTTCAGCAAGGCAATCACATCGTCGCGTTTGTCGGTCGTGAGATCGAGCACGGCGACATAGATATGACTCTGCTGCGGCGTCACGATACCGCCCTGATGTTCACCGAAAAACGGTTCGACAACCATCATCGGGTCTACAAGTGCAGGTGGCTTAAGTTGCGCCTGGGTCGCCGCATGCGCGACGGAACCGGCGCCTAATGCCGCGCCAGCCGCTACGCCCGCCTTTAAAAACCGCCTGCGAGATGAATCTTGCTCATTAGCCATGGAATTGCCTGCCTGCAAAATTACTGCGCCAGCCTGGATTGAGCCAGCTCGACTTCGCTAGATTTACTTCGCCAGAACCAGCGTGTTGACATCGTCCTGCACGTAGTAGAAACCGTCGCCTTCCGGAGTCATCGCGATACCGAACAAGTCACCATTGCCCGGAGGCGATTGCGCTTTGTCGGTATCGATCCAGCGTGCATAGAGTTGCTTGCCCGCGACCGGATCGATCTCCACCACCTGGCCATTCAACGCGTTGGTCACGAGCAAGTGACCGTTGGGCGCTGTCACCATAGCAAGGGGCCGATGCAGGAAGCCGTCGGCGGTCACCTCGCGACCGACGCCTGCGCTGGTGTCGCGGGTCATCGGGTCATCGATTTCGGTCACGCGATTTCCCACGGCGTCCGAAGCATAAAGCAGCTTCTGGTCCGGCGACAACGCCAGTCCTGTCGGTCCCACGAGAAACACGCCCTTGTCGGCCTGCGCGCCAAAACCGCTGGCGATCACCGTTTCCTGCTTGACGACTGGCGGCTTGCCTGTCGGAATCTCGAGGTCCAGGC
>NZ_JBAUSA010001266.1:0-3584 GCF_049581465.1 Caballeronia sp.
ACCTGTGCGTGCTTGGTCGGGATGGTCGTGTTCTTGTTGATCATCTTCGTCATCACACCGCCTAGGGTTTCAATACCCAGCGACAGCGGCGTCACGTCCAGCAGCAACACGTCCTTGCGATCGCCCGACAGAACCTGACCTTGAATCGCAGCACCCACCGCAACGGCTTCGTCCGGGTTCACGTCGCGGCGCGGATCCTTGCCGAAGAATTCCTTAACCTTTTCCTGCACCTTCGGCATGCGGGTCATACCGCCGACCAGAATCACGTCGTCGATTTCGCCGACCTTCACGCCCGCATCTTTAATCGCGACACGGCACGGTTCCATCGTGCGTTCGATCAGGTCTTCGACCAGCGACTCCAGCTTCGCACGCGTAATTTTCAGGTTCAAGTGCTTCGGACCCGACGCATCCGCCGTGATGTACGGCAAATTGATCTCAGTCTGAGCCGCCGATGACAATTCGATCTTCGCTTTTTCCGCAGCCTCTTTCAGGCGCTGAAGCGCGAGCACGTCTTTCGACAGATCGACGCCTTGTTCCTTCTTGAACTCGCCGATGATGTATTCAATGATGCGCTGGTCGAAATCTTCACCGCCCAGGAACGTGTCGCCGTTCGTGGAAAGCACTTCGAATTGCTTCTCGCCTTCGACGTCCGCGATTTCGATGATCGATATATCGAACGTGCCGCCGCCCAGGTCATACACCGCGATTTTGCGGTCGCCCTTTTTGCTCTTGTCCAGACCAAACGCAAGCGCGGCCGCGGTCGGCTCGTTAATGATGCGCTTCACGTCCAGTCCGGCAATGCGGCCGGCATCTTTCGTCGCTTGACGCTGGCTGTCGTTGAAGTACGCCGGAACCGTAATGACCGCTTCCGTCACTTCCTCGCCGAGATAGTCTTCGGCGGTCTTCTTCATCTTGCGCAGCACTTCAGCCGAAATTTGCGGCGGTGCGAGCTTTTGATCGCGGGCTTCAACCCAGGCATCGCCGTTGTCGGCACGCACGATCTTGTAGGGCATCAACGCGATGTCCTTCTGCACTTCCTTTTCTTCGAAACGGCGTCCGATCAGCCGTTTGACTGCATACAACGTTTTCTTCGGGTTCGTGACCGACTGGCGCTTCGCCGGCGCGCCAACGAGAATCTCGTTGTCGTCGACATACGCGATGATCGACGGCGTCGTGCGCGCGCCTTCTGCGTTTTCGATCACCTTGACGGTGTTGCCTTCCATGATCGCGACGCACGAGTTCGTCGTGCCCAGATCGATACCGATGATCTTGCTCATTTTCATCACCTCCCGCCATTGCTGGCAGTGGACCCGCCCTTTCGTTTCCGCCCGGTTTTATCGTCCAATCGGCGAGCCGGACGCCTGAACTTTAACCCTGTACGTCGTCAAATATGCGCGTTCGCATCGTTCTCAAGATCAAACTAAACGTCCTTCGGTGCGGCAACGCTCACGAGTGCCGGACGCAATATGCGATCCGCGATCATGTAGCCTTTTTGCAGCACCGACACGACCGTGTTGGCGTCGTGTTCGGCCGGCACCATCGAAATAGCCTGATGTAGATGCGGATCGAATTTCTCACCGACCGGATTTACTTCGACCACGCGAGCCTTTTCAAGCGCGCCGGTCAATTGGCGCAGCGTCAGCTCCATACCTTCGCGCACTTTGGCCAAGTCGGTGGACGAATGCGTGAGCGCCGCTTCCAGACTGTCCACCACCGGCAGCAGGCTCTCCGCGAAATTCTCAATCGCGAACTTATGCGCCTTGCGCACATCTTCCCGCGCCCGGCGCCGCACGTTTTCCGTCTCCGCTTTCGCGCGCAAGAACTCCTCCTCCAACGATCTCGCCCGTGCTTGCGCTTCGGCTAGCAACGCTTGAGTTTCGTTCACGCCGGCAGTGTCCGGTGCGGCGTTCGCATCCGGTGCGTTGACTTGCGGACCGGTTTTGGCCGCCGTGTCGTCGTCGGGCGTCGGATTCTGACTCGCGGAATTGTCTGGCGTGTTTTCCATGTCGCTCCTATTTAACTGTTGCCGACGATGTAACCAGGAGAAAGGCGCGCCCGCGACCCGCTTACCGCGAGAGGCCTGCGAGCAGCCGTCACTCGTAGGTTATACGTCGCACTCCATAACAGATCACGAAAAATGGAATCCGGCTGCGTCAACGTTATAAAGAGGTATCCCAGATGCACGCAGTCGCACTGGCCGAAGCTAGCGAAACAAAAATAAGGCCTGCCTGAACCGGCTTCAAGCCTCGGCGCAAGCCAAAAATGTTACTAAATGTATCGAAATAGAATGATCAGCTCATGCTCCGAGACGATGAATTCTTCAGACTGACAGTCCATGTTTGACTGGGCAGGGGACCTTGGACGATGCTGACATCGCTCAACTTAAGCGCTCAAGCTTCAACCTCGCGAAGACACGCAGACCAGAGCGTGCTCAGGTATTTTGGGCATGGCGTGCTCGCCGGACCTTACTCCGAGGTACAGACTCCGGCGTGCCACGCAACGTAGCGCGACGACTCGTACTACTCGTATTTATCGTCGGCCCGTGGGACGCGTCATATTGGTCAATCAGGTCGCGAACGATCGGATAAATGTCGGTTTGCCAGCACGGCCCGGAAAAGAGATCGTAATGACCGCACCGGGGCATCGTGAAGCCGCGCTTGTCGCTCGCGGCGATACCTGCGCACAGGTCCTGCGCGGCATGGGTTTGGCCGCGACCGGATACGTCGTCCAAAGCGCCCTCGATCGTGAGTAAGGCTGTCGTGCGGATGTCCTGCGGTCGCACTGGCAGACCGCGCACGTACCAGCGGCCGCGAGCCAGGCGGAATTCCTGAAACACGGTCTGCACGGTGTCCAGATAATACTCAGCCGCCATATCGAGCACTGCACTGTATTCCGCGCAAGACCGCTGGTGAGCCTCAGCGCCCTTGAGGTCGCCCCTAACTGTATCGAGGCAGTAGTCCCAGTGCGAACTCGCGATCCGTCCCGGATGCATCACGACCAGACCGGCGTGCTGCAGGAAACCTGGGTACACCTCGCGACCCGCGCCGGGGTAGTGATCAGGCACCGAGTGGATCAAGGTCTCCCGAAACCATCGGAGAGGCTGGCTCGCGGCGAACAAGTTGACGGCATTCGCACCGTTACGCGCGTCGAGCGGGCCGCCCATCAGAATCAGGCTCCTGGGTGTCGGCTCCAGCTCGCTGGCCAATAGTGAAATGGCGGCAAGCGTCGGCACGGTAGCCTGGCAAACCGAAATCACATGCAGCTTTTCCGCACCGATATGGCGGATAAATGCCTGGATATAGGACACGTAATCGTCCAGGTGAAATGGCCCGTCAGCCACCGGCACGTTGCGCGCGTCACGCCAGTCCGTGATGTACACCTCATGGTTCAGCAGCAGCGTCTCCACCATCTCGCGGAGCAGGACCGCATGGTGACCGGCCAGCGGGGCGCAGACGAGCACGACGGGGCGTGCGGGGCGTTTCTGCGTGCGCCAGACGGACATGTCAGCAGGCTCCGGCTGTGGCGCGAATCGCAACAGTTGGCAGAATGGCTTTGCCAGGACGAGTTTTTCGACCACCTTGATC
>NZ_JBAUSA010001267.1:0-9996 GCF_049581465.1 Caballeronia sp.
GTTCGCAGAGAAGCACGCCCAAGTCGACGTAGGCTGCATAAAACGGGTCTCGTGAAAGGGCTAGCGCCTTGCGGTACGCCTGCTCGGCACCCTTGACGTCAGACTCCATCAGTTGCTCGCCAAGTTCGTACCAGTCTTCGGCTTGCAGCGCTGCGTGTTTCTGTCCTGGCTTCGCGTCGAGGACGACGACATCTCCCTTGATTTCAGCGACTTCGAAGTCTAGCAGGAGCTGCCCGGTATTGGCATCCCATTGCGATGAGCCGGTTTTGACTGCGATGGTATTGCCGACAGCCGTCACACGAATGCCCGAGAGAGGTAACTTGTCAGGCAATTCAGTTTTCAGGCGCGAAAGCGCTTCTAGAATCTTTCGCGACGATATCTTGGCTGTCTGCAATTGAAAGGCAGTACGAAGCACGACGACGTCCTGGAACGTGAACCGCAGTTCGTTTCGCGGGCCTCGTGAAGGCGCGACAAATCCGGCTGTTATCAAACCGGATAAGACGCGCCGGGAGACGCCCAGCAGCGACTGAAGCTTACGCACCGAGATGTCGTGTTGAGTACGTTTGCGCGTCACTTCCGAGCCCGAACCTTGGCGGGGGCCGCCGGGACCTTTTCAGCACGTTGGGCCGGCTTCCGTGTTCGCGGGAGAATAGTTGGCGCGGCTTCTGCGGTTTCTTTACTTTTACGCACGGTCTTCGGCTTCGCACCGCCGCGCGTGAGACTTGCTCGCAACGCCTCCATCAGGTCAATCACCTGTCCACTGGGAGCCTGCTCTACAGGTTCGCTCGAGACAATCTGCTTGCCCTCGATCTTCTGGTCAATGGCCGCGAGAATCCGCTTCTTCTCCTCGTCCTCGTAGGCAGCCGGGTCGTAGCTATCCTGCGCGCCCTGCTCGATGATTTGCAGCGCCAGCTTGAGCTCGGCATCCGACACAGGGACGTGTTCAATGTGCAGGTCGGCGAGCGACCTGACCTCGTCGGCGAAAAGGAGCTGTTGAAAAACGAGCCCCTCGTCAGTGGGCCTGACGACCACGATGTGCGTTTTGCCCTTGGACGCCCACTTGGCCAATGCACACCGGTGGCTCTCGAGTAAAGCCTGCTGAAGCAGACTGTACGGCTTGCCTCCCCGCTTGTCCGGGGCGATGAAATAAGCCTTGTCGTAGTAAATCGGATCGACGGACTTTTCGGGAATGAATGCCACTATCTCTACAACATGGCTCGCGCCGTCTTCGAGCGCCTTGAGTTCATCGGCAGTGAACACGACGAATTTGTCTTTCTCGAACTCGTAGCCCTTCTTCATTGACGATCGCTCGATGACCTCGCCTGTGGATTCGGCAATGTACTGCTGCTTCACCCGGGAGCCATCTGGCGCGAGCATGTTGAACCGCACGTCTGCACCGCTGTCGGTCGCGGAATACAGCTTGACGGGAATGGTCACCAGCCCGAAGGACAACGATAGCGATGCGATTGAGCGCGCAGGCATATGCTTCTCCTCGCAAGCCGGCACCGATGCGTCGGCTCAGCATGGTCGCCTCCCGGAAAGCGGGAGTTTTCGATGCGGCACCTATTTTCGGGGCCGCGGATTTTAAAGCTTACCACCGCAGGAGTTTGCTTTGCTGTGCGCTTAGGTGTAGATCGATACGCGGCTTAAGAGCCGGTCTTCAACAAGCACGCGACGATCGGATCGAGCACCGCGAAATCGAAATCTGCCTTCAGCTTGTAAAGTGACGCGGACGGATGAGCGCCGTCGGACATCGCCTGTTGCCAGGCAGGCAGGGCAGAAACGCTGGCGAACTGGTCGACCAACGGCACATGCTGTTCCTCGGCGACACGGCGTGTCATCGCGACCATGTCGGCGAGCCGCGCGTTCAGGCGTCGATCGAGCATCGGATTTGCCGTTTCCAGCACGGGCAATTTCCCGCTCGCTCGCGCCGCTTTGACGAGCGTTGTCTCGGCATCGTAGAACTGCTGCGGGGTCTGGTTGTGCGTCACTTCATTGATGCCGTAGTTGATCGTCACAATGCGCGCGTGCGACTGGCTCAATCGGTCTACCCACGGCTTGCCGCCCCTACGGTCGTTGCCGGCATCGAGTTGCGTCGCGGTTGTGCCGCCGACGCCGAGGTTCGTGACTACTCCGCCATCGCCGTACTTGGCGCGCAACTTGTCCTGTAGGAACGTGACGGCGTTTTCGGGGCGCGGGCCGCACTGATGATCGATGCAAGAGATGCCGAGCGTCGTGGAGTCGCCGTAGGCCTCGATCAGCAAATCGGCGGCGTTAGCGCTCACCGATACTGCCAGCGTCGAGAGGCCGACAAGGAGGCTGCTACGAAGGCCGATAAGCATTTTCACTGCGCGGAACCTGAGTAGACGGGCGTTCCAGGTTTGGCCGCCACGGCTGGCCGCCGGCCCCGAGTCAAGCGTTTCTCCAGCAGGAACCAGCTTGCGCTGGCATAAATGATCGTGATGGCGAGACCCGCAATCGCCGCGGTCATCCGATTCACGTTCAGGTTCCATAGCACGTACAGGATGGAGAGATGAATCAGGTAGACCGTGTAGCTGATCGTCCCGACATAAACCAGCACCGGATGACAAAGCACTTTCTTGACGATCCCCCGACTTTCTATCGCGACGATGACGAGGGAGGCGCACAGCACGAGCGAGATACTGTATAGCGCGGCATTGGACAACGGTGTGTTTTCTGCTCGAAACCTTGGGAAGTGCAAATGCAAATAGGCAAGCGCAGCAACGGCCGCAACAATGCAGATGACCGCTGGAGTAAAAAGTCGCTCGAATATGCGGCGATCACGCCGTACGAGCATCGCCATTAACGCACCCGCGCACAGCAGGTCCATTCGAAATGGGGTCAAATAATAGATCGGCCAAAACGTGTCGAACCACGGGGTCGCTATGGCACGCATGATCGGTACGACGACTAGCGCCGCGGCTGCTATCCACATCAGCGTGCGTTCGGAAGTAAATAGCACCACGAACGGCCAGACCAGGTAGAACTGCTCTTCCACGGCGAGCGACCACAACACATTGAGACTTGGATGCCCGATATCGCCGATCGATACGCCAATGTTCGTCGCAAAAAAGGCGAACCACGGCCAATGAGCGGCCCAGCCGAGCCCGAATAGCAGGGACGAAACCACCAGGAGCAAGAGGTAGGGCGGCAAAATCCGGCGTGCGCGTCTCGAATAAAAATGCGTGAAATACGATTGTCCGCGGGCCTTTCGATCAACCAGGATGCCGGTTATTAAAAAGCCGCTAATAATAAAAAATAAATCGACGCCCATCCACAGTGGGGCCTTGAGCGCATGCTGCAGAAACACGGCGAGTACGGCGATCGCCCGCAGGCCGTCAAGAGCAACTATGCGATGCGTGTTGTCCGGTAATAAAGCCTGATTGGCTGGCTGATTTAAAGCAGATGACATCTGTAAGTCCGGGCGAGAAAGGGGGCGGTAGCGCTTTGGGTAAATTCCCTCAAATGCAAAAAGCGGATAGTCGAACCGATACTAAAGAAAAAAAATCGGAAAAATATTGGGCGGGTTTTAATGACGTACGCGAATTAAATATCGGGGGAGATGGGGACGCAGGAACGCAAGGATGCGGGAACGCACGAACCCCGCTCAAACCGTGCCCGGCGTCGCATTCGCAAACGCGTCAACCAGCAACTGGACGAATGCGCCGATCTTCGGGCTCAACTGCCGCCGCGTGGCGAACAGCGCCCACACTTCGATGCTGCGCCCCTCCACCGCCCCGAATGATTTCAGCCGGCCGCTTTCAACATAAGGCCTGGCCTTCCACGAAGGCAGGAGCGCCGCGCCCGCTCCCGCGAGCGCGGCTTCGCAGACCATGGATATCGATGAAAACCGCGCCACCGGTCGCGGACGAAATTCGCGGACACCAGCGGCTCCCGGCACGCGCCAGATGTCGTTATCGGGTGCGGAGAGCAGCGTGACGGCGGGAAATGTGGCGGCACCGTCAGCACCGCCCACGTCGGCGATGCCATCCAGCGTGCTTGCCAACTTCGGCGGCGCGACCATGATGTTTTCATCGCGGAAAAAGCAACGGCCCGCCAGTTCCGTGTCGCTCGCGGGGTTGGCGCGGATCACCACGTCGTAGTCCTCCGCGATCAAGTCGACAAAGCGGTCCTCCGCAATCACCTCGACGCGCACTTTCGGGTATTGGGCGATATACGCCGCGCTCAGCCGCCCCAGCGTTTCGTAAGCCAGAACAGTCGGCGCGCTGATCCGTAAGCGCCCGCTCGGCTCCCGCGCGTTCATGCTGACGGCGTCCGCCACATCATCGATTTCACCGAGCAGCTGCGTCGTGCGGGAATAAAGCGTCGCGCCTTCTTCCGTCAGCACGAGGGTCCGCGTTCCTCGTTGCAGCAAGCGCACGCCAAGCGCCTGTTCAAGTTGCATGACCCGGCGAGACAAGCTGGCCTTTGGCCGTCCGGTCGCGCGGCTCGCACGACCGAAGCCGCCGTGCGCCACAACAGCATTGAAATCCGACAGCGCCTGAAGATCCATGGTGTCTCACCGGCAAGACGAAGTGTCTTGATTCTAGGTCTTTCGTCTCGTCAAAGGAACGACGAGAATAAATCCGTGACCTGACCCAACTAACCAAAAGGATTCATCGTGACCATTCTCGTTACCGGTAGTACGGGCGCCATCGGCTCCCAGATCGTCAAGCGTCTTGCACAGGAAGGCGCGAATGTCCGCGCGCTCGCGCGGTCGCCGGAGAAAGTGCAGGTTCCGAGCGGTGTCAGCGTGGTGAAAGGGGACATGACCGACGTGGCATCGATGCGCGCGGTGCTCGGTGGCATCGACACGCTTTTCCTGCTGAACGCCGTCGTTCCCGATGAAGTGACGCAGGCGCTCATTACCCTGAGCCTGGCACGCGACGCCGGGATCGAGCGGATTGTCTATTTCTCGGTGCTCAACGCGGACCGCTTCACGAATGTCCCGCACTTCGCCGGCAAGTACACGGTCGAGCGAATGATTGAAGAATTCGACTTGCCCGCGACTATTTTGCGGCCGTGCTATTTCACGCAAAACGATGTCTGGCAAAAGGATGCGTTGCTCGGCAAGGGCATTTACGCGATGCCCGTAGGCGGCAAGGGCGTATCGATGGTCGATACCCGCGATATCACCGACATTGCAGTGTCGCGCCTTTTGCAACGCGAGAACGCCGCAACGCCGTTGCCTCGCGAGACGATCGAACTCGTCGGTCCCGACGCGCTGACGGGAGCCGGGATAGCGGACATCTGGACGGAGGCGCTCGGCAAGCCGGTCAACTATGGCGGCGACGATCTCGATGCATTCGAAGCCCAGTTGGCGAGCTATTCGCCGGGATGGGTAGCGCGGGATCTGCGCCTCATGCTCGACCGATTCCATAGCGACGGCATGGCGGCAAGCGCCGCCGCCGTGGAACGGATGACCTCGCTGCTGGGCCGGCCGCCGCGTACCTATGGCGCCTTCGCTTTCAATATCGCAAGCCAGTGGAAGAACGGCTGAGGTTGACCCCGTTGGCGTTACAGACTGTATCCGGACGTTTCGGCGGAACACATCAACCGGCCCCGTGGCCGTGCAACATCGAAAAGATGTAACCGTGTAACGCGATGAAAAATGGCTGTAGCGTGAATGACAACTTGATTCCCTAGCATGCATCGACACGCACTTCGTTCATGCCAGGAGAATCCAATGCTTAGCCCTCACGAGTTTTCAACGCTGCTCCTGATCGAGCATTCACCGTTCCAGGTCGAGCCGCGATCGACGGACCTGGCCAATCTGCAGCGTGAGAAGCTCGTGCGGATCGAAACAGGCGCAGGAGGTGAGTTGCAAGTCCGGCTGACGTCGCGAGGTTATGAGGTGTTAGGCCGGTTGCAGCGCTTTTTCACGCGGCAAACGGACTACGCGATTTTCTGACTAGACTCGGGTTCAGAGTCAGGCGCGGGCTCTGCCTCCTCGCCGTGCTCCTGCGACATGACGATCGCGTGCGCCGCGCTCAAGATCGACTGCGCCAGCCTGGGATCGTCCACCGCACGCGCCAGGGTGATCGCTCCGACAATCGTTGCTGCAATGCCAAGCCCGACCTCGCTGTTTTCGCCTGCCGCCGCCTTCGCCAGTCGCGCCGCAAACCGGCGCAAATACTCGGTATAGACTTCCCTGACCCCCGGAATTGCGTGCGTGGCGTCGCCCGCGAGCGCACATAACGCGCAACCAGAGCCCGGATCCTGTACGTGGCGCTCGCTCAAATAACTATCGGCGATAGCTTGCAAAGCCGTCTGCGAATCCGCACTCGCGCGATCCTCCAGTGCGGCGAGGCGGTCTGCGCTGCCCGTCATCGCGTATTGCAGCGCTTCCACGATCAATGCATCGCGCGACGCAAAATGGCCGTAGAACGCGCCGTGCGTCAGCCCCGCACTACGCATGCAATCGGCCACGCCCAGCGCTTCAATCCCGCCTTCGCGAATCTGCTTCGCGGCTGTATCGAGAACACGCTTCCTGCTCTCCGCCTTCTGTGCCTGTGAGTAACCCATTTCATCCTCTTCGCGCTTGACAATCTGCATGATGAGTATAATACTGAAATTGTGGATGACGGACAACATGCAGATTTGCGATGCCGGCCGCGTTGGCTTTTCGGATGCGGTTGGGTTGCCGGATCAATGTCCAGGACACGGCTGGCGAGCGCATTCGGGCGTCTCGCGAGGCTGCACTTTAGCGTCGGCTGTCGGCGCATTTCCGCCGTATTGACAAGGCGGGAACTTAAGGAACAAATCAGGAGCACTACTATGCGTTTCACGGATAAGACTGCGTTGGTGACGGGTGGAAATAGCGGCATTGGTTTTTCGACCGCGAGGCTGTTGCTCGCGGAAGGCGCGCGCGTGGCGATCACTGGGCGCGACCGCGCGAAGCTTGACGCCGCCGCAGCGGAGTTAGGCGCGGGCGTCCTCGCGATTCAGGCTGATCTCGACGATCCCGCCGCAGTCGATTCGATGATCAAGCAGGTGGGTGAAGCGTTCGGCAAGCTCGACATTGTGTTTGCCAATGCCGGCGTGTCCGGGCCGACGCCGCTCGGCGGCACGACGGCCGCCGCATTCGAAGCGATTCTCCGTACGAACCTGACCGGCGTGTTCCTCACGGTTCAGGCTGCACTTCCGTTGATGAGTGCTGGCGGGTCGATTGTGTTGAACGGGTCGGTGATGCGCGAGTTGGGGGCGGCAGGGTCGGCGGCTTATTCGGCATCGAAAGCCGGGGTTACCGGGATGGCGAAAGTGTTCGCGACGGAACTCGTCGCACGCGGCATCCGCGTGAACACCGTGATTCCCGGCGGCACGCGCACGCCGATCTGGACGCGTGGTGCACGTACTGGCGCGACGATCGAAGCAACGGAAGGGGCGCTCGCGCCGCGCATTCCGATGGGTCGCCTGAGCGAACCGGACGAAGTGGCAAACGCAGTATTGTTCCTCGCATCTGATGCGGCGTCGGGGATTACGGCTGCGGAGGTTGTGGTGGATGGCGGGAGTATTGGGGCTCCTTATGGTGCGCCGATTTTTCGGCCTGCTGCCTAGTTGCGTACGGCGCGGAGGTTGGGGTCCTGCTAGCAGTCATTGTGGGGCCGGGGTAGGGCGGCGCGATTACAATCGCAAGTCGGCGTAGGCATTCTCAAGCCGCCGCCGCTTTTCCGCCCATCTAGCCTCCGCCAAGGAACGCTCCGACGCATGAAATTCGACACTATCGTGCTGGGCGCGGGGATCGTGGGGGTGTCGATCGCGGTACATCTGCAAAAGCGCGGCCGGTCCGTCGCGCTGGTTGACCGCAAGCCTCCGGGCCGCGAAACATCGTTCGGAAACGCCGGACTGCTGCAGCGTGAAGGCGTCTATCCGTACGCCTTTCCCCGGGACTTGCGCACCTTGATGCACTACGCGCGCAACGACTCGATTGACGTCCACTACCATCGATCCGCACTGCTCAAACTCGCGCCGTTTCTCTTGCAGTACTGGCGCAATTCCGAGCCGGCGCGTCATGCCGCAATCGCACGACTGTATGCCCCGCTGATCGAGCACTCCGTGGTCGAACACGAGATGCTCGCGCGCGACGCGGATGTCGAGTCCTTGCTGCGGCCGATCGGCTGGATCAAGGTCTTTCACAAAACCGCGACGCTCGATCATTCACTACGCGATGCGCAGCGATGGCATAGCGAGTACGGCATCCAGTACCGCGCACTGGACCGTTCACAGTTGCATCATGCCGAACCGCATCTGAGCCACGCGCTGGTGGGCGGGCTTCATTACACCGACGCCGTATCGATCAGCGATCCGGGCGCGTTGGTCGAAGGATATGCGGCGTACTTCGAGCGCCTTGGCGGGCGTTTCTTCACCGGCGATGCAATCACGCTGGAAGCAGCCGGCAACGGCTGGCGATTGCTGACACAGGAGGGTTCGATAAGCGCCTCGTCGGCGGTGATTGCGCTCGGACCGTGGGCCAAGGACGTGACAACGGCGCTGGGATATCGCTTGCCGCTGGAGGTCAAGCGTGGCTATCACATGCACTTCGTTGCCCAAGCGGGAGCGGTCCTGAACCATCCGGTTTTCGACGTCGATAACGGTTTCCTCCTCGCGCCGATGGCGCGCGGAATTCGTTTGACGACGGGAGCAGAACTCGCTCATCGCGATGCCCCTCAAACGCCTGTTCAACTCAAGCGTGCCGAGCCTCACGCGCGTTCCCTGTTTCCACTGGTGGAGCGCATCGATGCGGAACCCTGGATGGGCCGCCGTCCTTGCACGCCTGACATGATGCCGGTCATTGGACCTGCGCCGCGTCACAAGAACCTGTGGTTTGCGTTTGGCCATGGGCATCACGGGCTGACGCTCGGCGCGGTGACGGGCCGCATGATCGCGGAGATGATGACGGGTGAGGAACCCATAATCGATCCGGCGCCGTATAGGGCAGAACGATTCGGCGTCCCTTGAAAGAACAGCCCAAACGCGCAGACCCTCTCTGAAAATTTATCGGGGGAGCCGTAGAATCGGGTTCACCGGACCTGGCGGCTGGCGTTGCCGCCGCTCGTCCTCAACTCACGAACCCGGGCCGACCATGAACCAGACTGCTTCTGCTGCGCACGACAACACGCCCGAAATCTGGCTAATCCGGCACGGCGAAACCGAATGGAGTCAATCCGGCCAGCACACGGGCCGCACCGATATTCCGCTGACCGACCACGGCCGCGAACAGGCCCGAAGCTTGCGACCCGTGCTCGCGGCGCAAGCCTTCGACCTCGTACTGTGCAGCCCGCTGACGCGCGCTCGCGAAACCTGCGCCGAAGCCGGCCTTGGCGCGCAGGCGCAAGAAGAGCCGCGTCTGCGCGAATGGGACTACGGTATCTACGAAGGCCGCACGACCAAGGATATCCATGTCGAAGAGCCTGACTGGTCCGTATGGACGTCTGCGATTCCCGACGGCGAAAGTATCGACGCGATTCAGGCACGTGCGCAATCGCTGATCGAGCGCTTCCTTGCAACGAGCGGGCGCATCGCGGTGTTTTCGCATGCGCATTTTCTGCGCGTTCTCGGCGCTTGCTGGATGAGCGATTCCGCGGCCCTCGGCGCGCATCTCCTACTCGATACGGCCTCGGTCAGCGTGCTCGGTTTCGAACGCGACGCACGCGCTCTGCGGCAGTGGAACATACGTTACCCGCAGCGCTAGGCGTTCACTGCCCCTGCATTCCAGGTTGGTCTAACGCGAACGTCGGCGCGGGCATCGTGTCGACGCCGCGAACAAGCGCATTCGCCGCTGAGCCGCCGGTCGTTTTCCCGGTGGAACCGCGCTTGGCACAGCGCTTTAGCCATGGGCGTGGCTAAAGAATTCCCCGGCGCCGCCGTTAGTTAGTCGGGCGTGCACCGTTCGCAAGAGCGTGGCTGCATGTTCGAGTGCCGGTGCAGCGAGGGTCTCGCGCGAAGGTGTTGCTCGCGCCGCATCGGGGAATATTC
>NZ_JBAUSA010001268.1:0-4079 GCF_049581465.1 Caballeronia sp.
GGGCGAGACCTCATGGCCTTCACCACACTCGGCCATTGCGCGGTCGGCCTCGATGGCGCCGAGCGCTTCGTTGCAATGGCGCGTGACGCGACTGGCTGCGACGTCTGGCAGCAGGATTTCCTGCATCTCGATTTGCCGGCCGCGCAGTTTGACGGCATTTTCGCCAACGCAGCGCTGTTCCATGTGCCGAGTCAGGCGTTGCCGCGCGTGTTGCGGCAATTGCACGCGACATTGAAGCCCGGCGGCGTGCTGTTCAGCTCCAACCCGCGCGGCACGAATCAGGAAGGCTGGAGTCACGGCCGCTACGGCGTCTTCCATGATCTCGAAGCATGGCGCCGATATATGGCAGACGCGCGCTTCGTCGAAATCGAGCACTATTACCGGCCCGCCGGGTTGCCGCGTGAGCGGCAGCCGTGGCTCGCCAGCGTGTGGCGCAAGCCGGTTGCCTGAAACACCAGGGGGTTTTTCCACCGGACGGCCGCGTTGGGCTTGGCAGATGCTTGCGTTCAAGCCGCTTTGATGCCAGCGCAAAGCAGCCGATTTGCAACAGTGTCCATCGCGCAGAGAAACGGCCAGCCGTGGATCTCGCACAATCGGCAGAAGCGGGGACGCCTGTCGTCGGTCGCGACAGGCCGAGTTCGTTTAGGGTTGTTCGATGCCTGCCAACGTCCGCAGGAATGTGAATGCACCACCGCGCGTTGCTGGCAGGCGTTGAACGAGCCTCGATGGAGGAAACCGCGGAGTGCCCCGATGCAGTCGGAGTCCTGGAGACTATGGCGATTGATAGGCCGGGATGCCCAGCAATGTTGATGGACGCGCAGTCAGGCGGGATGCTGGATGTGCGCTGATGCAGTGATGAAGCGGTGCAGTGGCGCAATTGTGATGGCGAAGCGGACGTGCGAGGGACTGCGCGAAGCGAGAGGCGCAGACGTCCGCTCGTGGGCCGCGTTGCCGCAGAGCCGACGGTCGGGTTACACGCGCAGGAAGCGTTGCGCTCATGTCTCACCTCGTCGCATGGGTGGTCCGCGAATGGGCGCAGTGCGTTCCAGAATCTCAATGACGGTCATCGGCGCACCGCAGTGCCGGCAGACGAAGGTGGGCCGGGCTTCGACGATCGCGTCTTTCGGCGGTATGTGGAACTCGGGCACGACGTTCAGCAGTTCACGCACCTTGGCGAGATTGGCGCGGCGCACCGGGTTGGCCAACAGTCCGTAGTGACGGATCCGATGGAAGCCGCCGGGCAGCACATGGAGCAGGAAGCGGCGCATGAACTCGCCGGCGTCCAGCGTCATGGTCTTGTAGCGGGTGCGCCCCTTTGCCCGGTAGTCCTTCCAGCGGAAGGTGACGCCGCGCTCATCGAATGCGACCAGGCGCTGGTTGGAGATCGCCACGCGGTGCGTATAGCGCGAGAGGTACGCGAGCACCGCTTGCGCTCCGGCAAAGGGACGCTTGGCGTAGACCACCCACTCGCAGGTGCGCAGCGGATCCAGCCACCGGGCAAAGGCGGCTGGATCCGCGAGCTCCACATACTCGCCGAAGAACTGCAGCTGGCCGCGTCGGTGTGCGTCTGCAAGCGCCTCGAGGAAGCGGCGCCGGAACAGGCGTGAGACCAACGGCTGCGATATTGCCGCGTAGAGACATGAGGGGAGTTGAGAACGCGGCTAGGAAAAAGATACCCTTCCGGTTTCAAGTGAGCCTTCTCAACCCAGGCAATCACCGCTGATCGCGTGGGTTCGGTCAACTCGAATTGCACCGGACGCTGTGTTTTACGTTGCACAATCATCGCCCGGGGCAACACTTGACCACCGTGCATCACGTCGCGGACACGAAGGTTGACCAAGTCGCAACCGCGAAGTTTGCTATCGATTGCGACATTGAATAAAGCAAGATCGCGAACCGCGTGCGCATTCTGGAGATAAATTCGTATTGCCCAGATGTCCTTCAGCTTCAGCGGTGGCTTTTGCCCAATTAGTTTGCCTCTGTTCCACGGGTCCCGCGTTTGCTTGGTTTCCATGTCAGACTCCAATTGGTTGATCGGAGTCTGATTTTGTGCCCATCGCGGAGGGCCGCTTTCCGCTAGTATTCAGGGCGGACGCGCGCAGTCGGCCATGAAGGGACACTCGACATGTGGGCAATACAGTACGTCCAATGGCGGATAGCTGGCGGGAAGCGGTCGTCTGCGGGGTGTGGCGTTATCCTGGGCTATGGCGTATCCACGCCAACCTCCGGTGAGTCGATGCGCGATCTCAAATGGCCATTACCATCTCATGCCATGACATGCCGCCATGATCGGAACTGGACGGCTTGAGATAGCTATAGCCAAGGCGTTCATACAGCCCGACGTGACGCTCCTTGCACATGAGGTGAATGGTTTTCTTGCCCATCTCAGACATCTGCGAGACGAAGGTCCGCATCAGCAACGACGAGTAGCCTTTACCCTGGTGCGCCGGGTCGATCACCACCGACATGATTACGACGTTCGGCGCGGCAGGGTCGTGCCCGACAAGTTCCTTAAACGCTTCGTCGGACATGACCACTTCGAACGCACACCCGCTGTTGATAAAGCCGATCACTTTCCCGTGGAGTTCCATCACAAGGAACCCTTGCGGGTATTGGAAGATGCGAGTGGTAATCTTATTGCGCGTGGCAGCTTCGTCGCCCTCATAGGCCGAAGTCTCGATTTCAAAGCAGCGGTCAGTATCTGACGGAATCGCTTGTCGGAAGCTCGGAGTTGTCATCTGCAAGATTCGACCGGGACCGGCCCATTGAGGTGGAAAAGACAAGATGATAAAAAGGAACCAAAAAGCATGCGCTGCATTTTCTTCATCCGATACTGCACGTCATGCACGATAGTCTTCGCCGTATTGATCTGAACCTGTTGTTGGTCTTCGACGCGCTATTCCGGCATCAAAGCGTAGTCTCGGCAGCCGAGGAGCTTTGCCTAAGCTCGTCGGCGTGCAGTCACGCGCTCTCGCGCCTACGTAGCGCATTGGGGGACGAGCTTTTCGTGCGCTTCGGGAACGGTATGCAGCCGACCGCAAGAGCCGAACAAATAGCATCGGGCGTCAGCGAAGCATTGCAAAGCCTGACGGGCAGCCTGGGGGATTTTGGTCCGTTCGTTCCGTCTGCGAGCAGTCAGACCTTTGTCTTCGCCGCGACTGACTTTACCGCGTTCGCGCTATTACCTCCCTTGGTTGCAGCGCTGGAATGCGACGCCCCACATATCCGCGTCCGCGTGATTTATTCGACCCATCGCGAGTCGCTGGATGACCTCGCCTCTGGGCGGGTTCAGTTTGCCCTAGGGTTTTCAAACGAAAACGACAACCAGGAATCCGGAGTCGAGTCGCTCGATTGCCTTGCGGACGATTACGTGGTCGCGGTCCGGAAGGGGCACCCCCGAATCAAAAAAAAGCTGTCGCTAGCTCAGTACCTCGCGGAGCGACACGTCGTTGTCACCCCATGGAACGCAGAGGGCAGCGTTGTCGACGGGACGCTGCTAAAGTCGGGGCTTGTTCGCGACGTAGCCGTGCAATTGCCGAGCGTGATGGCCGCCCCGTTCATCGTTGCCAATTCTCAGCTCCTGATCACGTTACCTCGACGGGTGGCGCTACAACTGGCGGACGCGATCCCGCTAACAATTTACCCTGCGCCGTTCGATATCCCTCGCTACATCCTCAACGTGTTCTTTCATACGCGACATTCCGGGTCGCCAGCGCACCATTGGATGCGTGAACAGATGGTTTCTGCGTTAAGCGCATTGCCGAATCCAGCAAGGACAAGCTGACCAAAAGGCAAAGAGCTCCAACGTAATGTCGCCGCTCGGCACGGTTTGGCCGCAGACAATCGTCGAGCAGTAGTTCAATGTCGGCAACTAGCGCTAAAGCCGCGAGTGACACCGGGCGATTTCGACTGCCCGCTATACAGGGTCGACTTCTGCCCGACACGGACCGATCAATGGCGGCCCACTCCCCAGTTCAATGTCGGACCGGGTTCGTCCAAGTGGCGACATTCGCGGGGCTTTGTTTGTAGCACCATAAACGGGTCCTTTTCTCCTAAGAAGAGCCGTTCAGGTTTGCCAC
>NZ_JBAUSA010001269.1:0-9718 GCF_049581465.1 Caballeronia sp.
ACGTAGCACCGCCCCCGAATCCCCCACCCGCAGTTGAACACCCATCCCAAGCACCCTCCGCATGCACACGCTTCGCCCACAACGCTGTAAGCAAACACTTCCGGCTTACGGCGGCCGGTTTGTCCGATCAGGTTTTTGGCCCGAACGTAGCACGGCCCCAAATATTTAACCCGCAGTCGAACACCCTCCCCAAGCACTCACCGCGCACACACGCTTCGCCCCCAACGCCGTAAGAAAACACCGCCGGTATGTGGCCCCCGGTGTCGTCCGATTTCGATAGCGCGCGGCTGGGTCGGCGTCGTCTTAGCTCAGAATCGACTAACTAATCCAGTGCCAGTGGATTTGGCATCTTCTTAGGGCCAATTTCATGGTTTTCCCTGATTTTTTTTGCACTTTGAAGGGGCAAAGCCGTTGGTGACACTCGAATGCAACGAAAATCGAGATGGTTCAGTCAAAAGAAAATGACAATCATCTTTTCCGCGTGGTAAAAAGAGGGGTTACGGCGCTAAATGTGTCGTGGCGCTACCAAATGGAATACGTCTTTCTTAGGAAATCGGCAAATGGCAACAGGAATTGTTAAGTGGTTCAACGATGCGAAGGGCTTCGGATTCATCACGCCGGACGGCGGCGGCGATGATCTGTTCGCGCACTTCTCCGAAATTCGTTCGGAAGGCTTCAAAAGCCTGCAAGAAAACCAAAAAGTAAGCTACGAAGCTAAGCAAGGCCCGAAAGGCCTGCAAGCATCGAACATTCAGCCGCTATAACTGATTGCTGCTTGCTTGATTGATTGACGAATGGCCCGCGAAAGCGGGCCATTCGCCTTTAAAGTCAATCAGTTAACCCACCATGCCCAACTGTCCCGCACCACTGCAATGGCATGCGACTTGCTAATCGCAACCGCAACCGTACCGATCGAACCTTTCCCCGAAAGGCGCGTGCGAGCCGAGCCGCCTGAAACTTCGCGCTGGCGCGCAATACCGCGAATTCACGCGGTGGCGACTTGACACCCAAAGTGATTCCCGTAATTAACTCTGGCAATTGCAGTTTGATCTCAAATAGACATTTTTAATCGAGACTTCATCCCGTTGTGAATCCAGTATTTCTTTCGTGGGGTATCGCGGTCGGGGCCACGGTTGGCGTCATCACGCGACCGTTCAAGTGGCCGGAGGCGGTATGGGCTGTCGCTGGCGCGCTCCTGCTTGTTGTCCTGGGGCTGTTGCCTGCCCAACAGGCGTTGCAGGCGGTCGGCAAAGGCACCGATGTCTACTTGTTCCTGTTCGGCATGATGGTGCTGTCCGAAGTCGGGCGGCGCGAGGGACTTTTCGACTGGGTCGCGGTTCTCGCCGTCAATCATGCCAGGGGGTCGCCGCGGCGGTTGTTCTTCCTGGTCTATGTCGTCGGCGTGGTCATCACGACTTTTCTTTCCAACGATGCCACGGCTGTCGTCCTCACGCCGGCCGTCTTTGCTGCAGCAAAAAAGGCGCAGACCAAGCCGTTGCCGCTGCTTTTCGTGTGTGCGTTCATCGCGAACGCCGCGAGTTTTGTGCTGCCGATCTCGAATCCCGCGAACCTCGTGCTTTACGGCAACCATATTCCGCCGCTTCTGACGTGGATGGCGCGCTTCGCCGTGCCGTCGGTGCTGTCCATTGTTGCTACGTTCCTCATGCTGCGCTGGTCGCAGCGACACGCGTTGCAGGGAACATGTGCGTCCGAACTGGAGCGCGTTGAGTTGTCGGTGAGCGGGAGGATTGCGCTGGGTGGAATCGGCGTGACGGCGCTTGCGTTGCTCGTGGTATCGGCGTTCGATATCCAGCTTGGCTGGCCCACGGCGATCCTTGGCGCGTTGACGGCGGCGATCGTGTTAATCCAGGAGAGGAAGTCGCCCATGCCTGTGATCAGGGAAATCTCTTGGAGCGTGCTGCCCCTTGTTGCTGGGCTGTTCGTGCTGGTCGAGATGCTGGAACAGACTGGCGTGGTCGGGCATCTTGCCGATGTATTGAAAGCGGCCACGCAACACGGTGAAATCGCTGCAGCGGCGGCATCGGGCGGGATCATTGCGATTGCGAGCAACTTGGTCAACAACTTGCCGGCTGGCCTGATTGCCAGTTCGACGTTGCTGCAGGCGCATAGTCCGGAGCGCGTGGTTGATGCGATGCTGATTGGCGTCGACCTTGGTCCGAACTTGTCGATCACGGGGTCGCTTGCGACTATTTTGTGGCTGAGCGCGATTCGCCGCGAGGGAGAGAACGTGGGCTTCCTGATGTTCCTCAGGGTCGGCGGAGTGGTCATGCTGCCGGCGCTGATACTGGCCGTGGGCGCAAGAGTTTTACTTTGGTAATCAGGGCATTAGCAACGGCCGTCGAGGCGAAGCGTGTGCGCGCCGCTGGTGCTTGGGGTGGGTGTTCAGTTGCGGGTTGATGGGTGGGGGCCGCGCTATGTTCGTGCCAAAAGCCTGAGATGCGCGACGACGACACTTAAATGTTGGCGGTTTAAAACGCGTTTCTTTGCTTCGTTTCTTTGCGCGTTTGCCGTTTGCAAAGAAATGAAGTTCCGCCCCGAACAGGGGCTAATAGAAATAAGCAAGTAAATCCGACTTAAGCAGAACGACCACGCTAGCAGAAGAACTCAATGCTCGCCCCACACTCGCCGCGAGCAGCACCGCCCAAGACCTGTCCCCCCAATCGCCGCGAGCAGCACCGCCCAAACCCCACCCCGTTCACCCCACCCCCAAACCCCAACCCCGCGCCAGCCCCTCCGGGAACGCTAAACACCGTATCGTGCCGCAGGCTTATCGCGTGAAAGGTTAGGAGCGAGCGTCTGCCGAGCGGCTTCATAGACATTCCAATCCGCCTGCTCGGGCAATGACGGAATAGTGATCAGCTCGCCTTGATCAAGACCGGCGAGCGCGGCGTTCACCATGTCACTCGCGCTCATGACAATACTCGCAGGCAAGTGCTCGACGGCCGTCCCGGCAATATCCCAAAACTCGGTGCTCGTCGCGCCCGGCAACACGGCCTGCACGGTCACGCCCTTGTCCTTGAGTTCGTGATGCAGCGATTGCGTGAACGCCAGCACGAACGCCTTGGTGCCGCCATACACGCCGTTCAGCAACTCGGGATAAACGCCCACGATCGACGAGATGTTCACAATCGTTCCCGTGCCGCGCGCAATCAGTCCCGGTACAACGGCTTTCGTCAGACGTGTAAGGGCCACCACGTTCAAGCTGATCATTGCGTCCATCTTGTCTGCATCGGAGTCGGCCAGCGTGGCCGTCGCGCCAACGCCCGCGTTGTTCACCAGCATCGTGATGCTCGAATCGGTCCGCAAAATGTCTTCGACGCGGCGCACGCCCTCCGTCGTGCCCAGGTCGGCTGTAACAACTTCAAAACTACGGCCCGTCTCGTCGGTGAGGCGCGCGGCGAGCGCGTCCAGCCGCTCACGGTTTCGCGCAACCAGAATGACGTCGTAGCCACGCTCGGCAAGCCGTTCGGCATACAACGCGCCAATGCCAGTGGAAGCGCCGGTTACGACGGCAGTGCCCTTGTTCGATGCCTGATTCATGCTCTACTCCATGGGTTGCCAGCGAGATGCCAGCGATGAACCCATACTAAAACTATGACATCATGGCATCAATGACATAGATACCACCTTTTAGGACATTTCGTGGCCGGGCTATTTTGAGGTTTTCCATGCGCAATTCCATCGGCTTGATCCTGTATCCCGCGTTCCAGGTGTTGAGTCTTGGCGTCTCGACGGTATTCGAGTTCGCGAACAAGAACGCGGGCGAGACCGTGTACGACGTCACGCTACTGTCGGCTGGAGGCGGCGCGGTGCCGTCGTCGCTGGGATTTGGTGTCGACACCGAGGCGTTCAGCGAGCGCGTTTTCGATACCGTGATCGTCGTCGGCGACAACATCGCTGCGCCGGCGACCGAAGGCGTCGTGGACTACCTTCGATGCGCCGCGCGTACTTCGCGGCGCATCGCGGCTACCTGCACGGGTGCATTCGTCCTCGCCGAGGCGGGATTGCTAGACGGCCGCCGCGCTACTACGCACTGGTTTTTCGCGCGCACGCTCCAACGCGACTACCCGGCTATCAGGGTGGAAGAGGACAGGATTTTTATCGTCGATGGACCGATCTGGACGTCGGCGGGAATGAGCGCGGGCATCGACCTGGCCCTGGCGCTGGTCGAGAAGGATCTGGGTAGCGACATAGCGCGCACGGTCGCCCGGCAACTGGTGGTCTATCACCGCCGGGCGGGCGGCCAGTCGCAATTCTCCGCACTGCTTGAACTGGATGCGAAGTCCGATCGCGTCCAGACCGCACTCGTCTACGCAAAAAACAATCTGAAGGCTGAGTTGTCCGTCGAGGAACTGGCGGGCGCGGCGAACCTGAGTCCGCGGCAATTCAGCCGGGTATTTCGCGAAGAGACGGGACAGTCGCCAGGCAAGGCGGTGGAGCGCCTGCGCGTGGAAGCGGCGCGCCTGATGATGGAATCCGGCAAGCATCCGATCGACCTGATCGCGCGAGACACCGGCTTCGGCGATCGGGAGAGGATGCGGCGCGCGTTTCTTCGCGCATTCGGCCAGCCGCCGCAGGCAATCAAGCGGACCGCATCGGCCGCGCATTCGTGAACAGCACCCGCACACCCACGGCAATCACCAGCGCTATCACGCCAGCGACGCCCAACGCGGCGCCAAAGCCGCTGGCAAAACTTGCGCGGGCAGCTTCGGACACGACCCCTCTCATGCCATCGGGGAGGTTGGCGGTCGCGGAGGCAACGTCGCCCGCCAGTACGCGAGACATGAACGTGCTGTCGAAATGATGGCTTCCTACGGCTGTCACGACTGGAGCCGCGTCGAATGCGCCGCGCGTGCGTGCCGCAAGCACGGCGCCCAGCACGCCAACGGAGGTGACGATCGCAGTGAAACGCGTAGTTGTACTGATGCCCGATGCCATCCCCGTGCGCTCCGGTGGCACGCACGCCACAATCGCTTTCTGGGTGTCGCCATTCAAGACGCCGGCTCCACAGCCAGTCACCACCATGCCAATAGCAACGAGCCCATAGTGGCCAGTGCCCGCTACGATCGCAGTCAGGAGGTCGCCCACGCCAATGAGTGTCAATCCCAGCGAGAGCAATGCGCCGCTGCGAACCCGCGTCGAGAGTGCACGGCCAAGATAAGGACCCGCGATCATCGCCATCGCGAACGGCAGCATGCCTAGTCCGGCTGCAACGGCAGAAAAGGCGAACGCGTTCTGGAGGTATAGCGGCAGGAACGTCATCATCACCTGCGCGCATGCCGCGTACCCAAACATCGCTAACACCGCACCGACGAATCGGGCCTGCCGAAACAGGGTTAAATCAATCATCGGATGAGAACGCCCGCGTTCCACCCGTATGAAAGCCAGCATCAGTACCGCACCTCCAGCAAGGCGCAACACGGTCATGCGACTGTCCCATCCGTCGCTCTGAGTGCCAACCAGACCCCAGATGCCCAGCGCCAGCGACAGGCCGAACAAGAGGCCTCCGGTAACGTCGAGCGGGCCGGCTTGAGGGTTCGCGGACGGGGTCACTGTCTTCCATGCGGACCACGCGAGCAACGCGCACACGGGCAAGTTCAGCAGGAAAATCCAGCGCCAGCCCAGCCACTGCGTGATAACGCCGCCCACGAGCGGCGCTACTGTCGTCGCCACGCCCATGCAGGCTCCCCAGAACGCCCACGCACGTTCACGAGAAGGCCCCCCGTGAAAGGTGTTTGCAATGATGGCAAGCGCAGAAGTGAGCAGCAACGCCGCGCCAAGTCCCTTCACCGCGCGCGCAATATCGAGCATCTGCACCGAGACCGCGAGGCCACAGCCGAGCGACGCCAGCGCGAATATGCCGAGGCCAGCAAGCAGCATCGTCTTGCGTCCGAAACGATCGGCGAGACCTCCGCTCGGCAGCAGGCACGCCGCAAATGCCACCATGTATGCGCTTACGACCCATTCCACATCGACGAACCCCGCATGGAACGTCCGGGCAATCGCCGGCAGCGAAACCGCGACGACGTTGGTGTCGAGCACGATCAACGCGCACGCCGCCGAAGCCGTGACGAGGACAAGGTGCGCAGAGCGGCTGTCGCCGTCGGCGGGTGCTGTCTGAAGGGAGGTGCTCGGGACGCTGGACATGACGAGTCGCTTCGGATGGCAATCCCCAAAGCGTAGAGGTTAGTGACTTGCCCGTCATTGACATAGAATCGCAAAATAATTAACGAATTTGTCAATACAAAAACACGACATGCGACTACTCGAACTACGGCACATCCGCGGAGTCGCCTGCGTCGCGAAGAACCTGCATTTCTCCCGCGCGGCGGAGGAACTGGGAATCGCTGCGCCTTCGCTCACCAAGCTCGTTCAGGAGGCGGAGCGCATTTTGGGCGTCAGGCTTTTTCATCGAACCAAGCGTTCTGTCGCGCTTACTGCACCGGGCGAGGCGTGGCTTGACCAGGCGCTCGTGGCGCTCGACCACTTGTCACGGGGCCAGGAACTGGCATTGCTCACGCAGCGTGGCGAACTAGGGCGCATTGAAGTGGGCTATGTTGCGTCGGCGGTTTACTCGGGAGCGTTGCAACAGGACGTCCAGAATTTCCGCAAACATCACCCGCTCATCGAGATCAACGTGCACGAGGTGGTCATGGACCGGGTCGGCGCAATGCTAGAGGACGGCGGCCTTGATCTCGCCTATGTCCGGCCTCCGATGCGTTTTCCGGAAAGTATCGCTGCGAGGACCGTGTACCGCGATACGTTCATCCTCGCGATTCCTTCCGGTTCCCCACTTGCCGCCTTCGATGTCGTCAAGCCGGCGCAACTGCGTGGCCAGGTATTCGCCCTTCCAGAGCAAATCGCGGGTACGTTCGAGGTCGCGCGGCGAGGCCGCTTTGAACCGCAAATCGGGCCGCAGCCGGGAACCCTGGCGGCCGTCCTTGCTTACGTCTCGCTAGGCGGTAACGTGGCAATAGTCCCAAGTTCGCTCACCGAATGTGTCACCCTGCCCGGAGTGGAGTACCGTCGCATTTCGGGCAAACCCATACCAACGGAAGTCGCACTGGCGTTTCGGCGATTCGAACGATCGGCGACGGTGAAGTCCTTCGTATCGGCCGCGACAAGTTCTGAAAACACGGGTTTCGTCCGAACGGGACCGCAAAACGCAGAGCGGCCCCCGCCTCTGTAGACTAACTACGAGGTCTTGCACCGGTCGTTCTGTTGTGTATTGATGTACGATTCTGCCTCTTCGTATGCAAGTGAAGGATCGGCATAAATCGTAATGTTTGTCGCACGCTTTTCCTGAGGTCCGCCACTCGTGGAGCTCTCCCAAAAGCAATGCCTTCGCATTTCCCGTCAGCGCACTGCATTAGCGCTTAGTTGCCATGACGCCACTTGAATCTGATCGAACCTAACCGTTGCCACCATTGGAGAAATCATGACCGAATTTAGTAAGCTCGGCTATCGTGAACTTTTAGCACAGCGCGAGGCGCTGGAAAAGCAAATCGCCGAAGTATCAAAAGTCGAACGCGCGGGCGTGATCGAAGACATCATCGAAAAAATGGCGCTCTTTGAGATCAAGCCGGAGGACCTGGAACCGCGCCGCGGCCGCGGTCCAAGAAAACAATCGGGCCCGGTCGCGCCCAAATATCGCGATCCCGTGTCGGGAGCGACCTGGTCCGGACGGGGAAGAGCGCCGCTATGGATGGCGGATCAGGACCGTGACAAATTTCTCATCGGCGACTAGGCGCAAACGCAATTCGGTCCCCGCGCAGTTGTCCACATAATCTGTGGGCAGGGTTGTGGACAACCTGCCGGAGCACGCGCTAAGCCATTGTTGTTGCGGCGTTTTGCGCCCGCGCCTCAAGGAACGTCACGTACGGCCGATCTTGTGTCCTCGCGTTGTCGACTATCATGGGTAAAAGAGCCCGTGATACGCCCAAGCCAGAAAAATCAAAACTACGACATCGAATTCCACGACCATGCCGAGCAAACCACACCGCTGGCAACCGAGCATTACCGCGCGCACCCTCCTGATGGTGCTCGTCGGCTTCGTCGCCTTCGTGATTGTCGGGGGCGTCGTGCTGTATAAGCCGATCGTGTACGGCGATGCGGTCGAGGACTTCGGGATCGTCATGATGCTGACCGTCCCGGTGATCGCGGCCGTCGCGTTTCGCGTTGTCCTGGATTCCTGGGTGGATCCAGATTGAAGGATTCAAAAAATGCCGTTCAGTGGCCTATCTGAATGGCATTACGTTTTCGTTCTACCTGTCTCGCGAACTGGATCAGAAGTCGGTCGTCACGGAGAACCAGGCGGTGCGTGGCTCCGCTTGCGTCAGATAGCCGCCGAGTGCCGATGACCAGTACGCACGATTCGCAAGGTTCGTCACCATGACGCGGAACGTGGTGTCATGCTTGAACACCTGCATCTTGTAGCGCGCACCGACATCGAAGCGCGTCGACGATGGGACCACCTGCGTATTCGCCTCATCCAGATACTGTTTGCTGGTATAGATCGCGCGGGCCATCAGCGTGAGACCGTTCACGTGCGGCACGTCGTATTCCACGTTCGCGTTGAACGTCCAGGCGGGCACGCCAATCGGATGGTTGCCGTCGTCGGCGCTGCCGTCCGTGTCTTCGAGTTTCGCGTCGATATACGAGACGCCGCCGATCAGGCGCACGCCGTTCAACGGCTCGCCGAACGTCGAGAATTCGATACCGCGATGGCGCTGCTCGCCGTTCGCCGCATAGATGTCGGTGACGCTGTTCGTGAACGCAACCGGTTGCTTGATCTGATAAATCGCCAACGCCGCACCATAGTGATTCGCGTCGTACTTGACGCCCGCTTCGTATTGCTTGGCGCGAAACGGTGCGATGATCGCGCCGACGTTGGCCGCATTGGCCGGCGCGCTGCCGCCTGCTACCAGGCTTTCGCTGCGGTTCGCGTAGACCGAGAGATTCGGCTGGATCTTGTAGACCGCGCCGAGAATCGGCGTCGTGGCGGATTCGTTATAGGCCGAGACCTGCGCCTCGGTGCCGTAGGCGTAGCCGTTCTCGAGGATGTTCTGATAACGCGCACCGACCGTGAGCAGGAAGCGATCGCCGAAGAAGCCTAGCGTGTCGGAGACGACGAAGCTGCGCAGCAACGTATCGCTGGTCAGGCCCGGATCGGGGAACTCGCCCCCGCTGAAAGCCGCCGGCGGACGCGCGACCGAGGGCGTGTCATAAAGGCTCGTGGGGTACGTCGAGGTCAAATCGTAGGCGCCGTAACCATCGATCCGGTTGATCTGCCAACCCGCGTTGAACGCGTGGCTGACCGGGCCGGTATCGAACTTGCCGCGCACGCCCAATTGAGCCGATATCGCGTTTTCCTTGTACCCGACGCCCAGGCCGTATGCGCTCGTCGAGCCCTCGTCGTAGGTCAGCGTCGAATAGTCGCCGAGTTCGGTCGTATGGCGCGCGCCGACACCCGCGTAGACAGTCCAGTCCGGTGCGATGTCGTACTCGCCACGGAGCATGCCGACCGTGTCCTCCATGGACGAATACGTCCACTTCTGACCGTAGTTGTACGTCGCCGAAGGGGGGCCAGGCACGTCATCGCCAATGATGAAAACCCCCGGGCGGCCGTCCGTGAGATTGTCCCTCTGGTACAGGAAATCGGCATTCAAACGGAACCGGCCGCCGCGATAGTCGAGCG
>NZ_JBAUSA010001270.1:0-1652 GCF_049581465.1 Caballeronia sp.
GCGGCACCACCGCGGCAGCCAGGCCACCGAGCGCGAGCGCCCCCTCGCCGCCGATCACAACCAGCCCGACCTGTGCGGGCAACGCGACGCACAGCGCGGTCAACATCAACGGCGAGGCGCGCAGCAAGGTGCTTTGCCACGCGAACGACGAACCGAACGCGCCCTGAAAAATCAGCCCGATCGCATCGAGCGCGGGCGCGCCCTGCACCAGCAGGAACAGCCCGAACAACAACAGCGTGCCCACCAGCGCGCACAGGGTGGGGATAGCCGGCAGCACACCGAGCATCAGCCGGGCAGTACTCGCATTAGGACGCATGGCCGCTCCTTGAGAAGTGATCGAACCGCACGTGCATCAGATCTGCCCCACCACACCCGAAACGAGGTAGTTCATGCTTTCGAGCGTGTAGTCGGTCTGGATGTGATTCGTGCCGTCCGCGACCACCACACCGCCCTTGTTGTCCTTGATCGGACCTTTGAAGATCACGAACTCGCCGGACATCATTTTTGCTTTCACGCCGTCCGCGTTCTGGCGTACGTCGGGCGTTACCTTGGCTCCATACGGCGACATCTTCACGAAGCCTTCCTTCAGGCCGCCGCGCAGCACGTTCGGTTGCGGCTTGCCGGTTTGCGCGCCCGCTACCAGTTCCTTGTACGGTGTGGCCCAGTCCCATTCGGCGCCAGTGAGATAACCCTTCGGCGCGAGCGCTGCCTGGCTCGCGTGATAGCCGCAGCTCATGACGCCGCGCTTCTCGGCGGTTTCGATCACGACCTTCGGGCCGTCGACGTGACAGGTCAGCACATCGCAGCCCTGATCGACGAGGCTATTGGCCGATTCCGCTTCCTTGACCGGCATCGACCAGTCGCCCGTAAAAATCACGTGGGTGGTGATCGAAGGATCGACCGACTGGGCGCCGAGCGTGAACGCATTGATGTTGCGCAGCACCTGCGGAATCGGTTTGGCTGCCACGAAGCCCAGCTTCTTGCTCTTGCTCATATGCCCGGCGACCACGCCGTTCAGATACTGGCATTCGTCGATATAGCCGAAGTAGCTGGTGATATTCGACGGGTTGCCCTGCTTCCACAAACCACCGCAATGCGCAAAGCGCACGTTGGGATATTTGGCGGCCATCTTCAGCACGTGCGGATCGAAGTAGCCAAACGAGGTCGCGAAGACGAGCGTTGCGCCGTCCTGCTCGATCATCGCCTCCATAGACTTCTGCACCGCGATGGTCTCCGGCACGTTCTCTTCTTCGACGACCTTGACGTTGGGCAGTGTCTTGATCACGTTGGCGGCGGTAGCTTGCGCCTGGTTATACCCATAGTCGCCGCGCGCGCCGACGTAGATCACACCGACGCTCAGCTTGCTGGCGGCAAATACGGACTCGAATGGCAGCACCGCACCGAGCGTCAGGAGGCTGGCATTCTTGAGGAAGTGGCGACGATTGCTCATGGTTTATTCGGTCTCGTGTCGTTGAGGGTTATGGGCTGACAGCTGCGGAATTCGACTCAGCGAGGCTTGCGAGATAAGCCAGCCAGCCGCCAAAGTGGGTGATGTCTCGTGCGCTGGCAGCGCTGGTGATGGCCGAGGGCTCGCAAATGAAGCCCTTGACGCTGCGGCCATCGGCGAGGCGCACAGTGCCGATGCCCAGCGG
>NZ_JBAUSA010001271.1:0-6561 GCF_049581465.1 Caballeronia sp.
GCCGTGCTCAGGAGCGGCCGCAATGCCGTGTGCCGGATGGACGAGTGGGACTTCTACGAGAACCTGCATACCCGGCTCGCGTGTCCGCTGCCCGGGTTTGTCGCCCCTGCACACTATCCGCGCAAGAAGACGCGCTCCATGGGTCTTGTGTCGCTCTATTCGGTGCGCGCCAGCGAACTCGCACTAGTCGATGCAGGATTAAGCGATGACGCGAGTATTGCGGACGGGCGCATGGGTGTGGCGTATGGATCGTCGTCGGGATCGGTCGAACCGATTCGCGCGTTCGGCTCGATGCTCGCTACCGGATCGATGAACGGCGTCACGTCAAATAGCTACGTACAGATGATGCCGCACACCACGGCCGTGAACGTCAGCCTTTTCTGGGACTTGAAAGGGAGAATTGTTCCAACCTCGTGCGCATGCGCCTCGGGTAGCCAGGCGATCGGCTTCGCGTACGAAACGATTGCCACAGGCAAGCAGACCCTAATGCTCGCGGGCGGGGCCGAGGAAATGTCAGGGCCGGCTGTCGCCGTGTTTGACACGCTCTATGCAACCAGCACGCGCAATGACGAGCCCCACCTCACGCCGCGCCCTTTCGATATTGCACGCGATGGTCTCGTGGTCGGCGAAGGAGCGGCCACGCTCGTGCTTGAGGAGTATGAGCACGCGGTGGCGCGTGGTGCCCGAATTCATGCGGAGATCGTGGGCTTCGGCTGCAATTCCGATGGTGCGCACATCACGCAACCGACGGCGCATACCATGGCCCTCGCCATGCAACTTGCGTTGCGCGACGCGAACCTTCCCGCCGACGCGATTGCGTACGTGAACGCGCACGGCACGTCCACGGATCGTGGCGATATTGCTGAAAGTCACGCGACCGCGCAGACGTTCGGCGCAAGCATGCCGATCAGTTCGCTCAAGAGTTATGTCGGGCATACGCTCGGCGCCTGTGGCGCGCTTGAGGCGTGGTGGACGATCGAGATGATGAAGCGCAACTGGTACGCGCCCACGCTGAACCTGACGAACGTCGATCCGGCCTGTGCGCCGCTCGACTACATCATGGACACGGGGCGCACGATCGACGCCGAGTATGTGATGAGCAACAACTTCGCGTTCGGCGGGATCAATACGTCGCTGGTTTTCAGGCGCGTGCGATGAGCGTCGCAAGGCAGCGCGGCATGTCGCGCGTGGTCGTGACCGGCATGGGGATCGTATCTTGCCTCGGCAATTCGCTCGACGCGGTATCGGCGAATTTGCGCGCGGGCCGTTCCGGCATCACACGTGTGGACGCTTGGCGCGAGCGCGGCTTTGCATCGCAAGTCGCGGGCGTGGCATCGCTCGCGGGTGAGGCTCCGTTTGAACGCAAGCTGGAACGCTTCATGGGTGACACCGCGCGCTTCGCTTGCCATGCGGCACGCAACGCCATTGAAGATGCGCAGCTCGATTCGCGCGCACTGCGAAGTCCTCGGGCCGGCGCGGTGATCGGCTCGGGCGTCGGCACGTTGTCCACCTACGAGGCGGCGATTGCCATCGCCCATGCGCGCGGCGTCGACAAAGTGCCGCCCTATACCGTGCCG
Organism: Caballeronia sp.; assembly: GCF_049581465.1. GTDB lineage: Bacteria > Pseudomonadota > Gammaproteobacteria > Burkholderiales > Burkholderiaceae > Caballeronia. Next base: position 1,578 of record NZ_JBAUSA010001271.1, read on the forward strand.
CAGACAATGAGCAGCACCGCGTCGGCGAACGTGTCGCAGGTCTTCGGAATTGAAGGCGCGACTTACTCGCCGTCGTCGGCCTGCACGACTTCGGCGGTCGCGATCGGCCAGGCGATGCAACTGATCCAGACCGGCCGCCAGGACATTGTGCTCGCGGGTGGCAGCGAGTCGCTGCACGACAACGTGACCCTGATGTTCGACGCAATGGGTGCCTTGTCGCGACGATTCAACGACACGCCCGCACACGCATCACGTCCCTACGATACCGCGCGCGACGGCTTCGTGATCGCGTCAGGCGCAGGCGTGCTGGTGCTTGAATCATTGGAGCACGCGGTGTCGCGTGGCGCGCGCATTTATGCCGAGCTCACCGGCTTCGGTCATTGCACCGATGGCACGGGGATGGTCACGCCGCATGCGCCCGGCATTGCCCGCGCAATGCGTAGCGCACTCGACGAAGCGGGCACACGCCCCGGTTATATCAACGCGCATGCACCGTCCACCCAGCTTGGCGACCTGGAAGAAGTACGCGCGTTTTCCGCCATTTTCGGCGACGGGGACGCTGAAGGAATTCCGCCGTTTTCATCGACGAAAGGATTGTCCGGCCATCCGCTCGGCGCGTGCGGTGCGCATGAAGCGATCTACACGCTATTGATGATGCGCGACGGCTTCATGGCCGGAACCGGAGAGATCGAATTACCCGATCCGTGCATCGAGGGCATGGCCCTTATACGTACATCGCGCGACGCGCGTATCGACACCGCGATGTCGGTTTCATTCGGGTTCGGCGGCAGTTGCGCAAGCCTGGTGTTCGACGCCTGGATGGGCGTCTGAGTTGTCGTTCAACCGTACATACACCATGAGGTTTCATTGAATACCCACCCGTTGAATCAACGCGCGTCCGATGTCGATGTCGATGTCGCCATCATTGGCGCGGGTCCGTCGGGCGCTGTCGCCGCCGCATTGTTGAGAAAGGCCGGCCGCTCGGTGCTCGTGCTTGAGCGCCAGCATTTTCCGCGCTTCTCAATCGGCGAAAGCCTGTTGCCGCAGAGCATGGTGTACCTGGAAGAAGCCGGCATGCTGCAGGCTGTTATCGAAGCAGGATTCCAGTACAAGAACGGCGCGCATTTCGTCTGGCGCGACCAGTCGTCGTCGTTCGATTTCCGCGACAAGCATTCGTCCGGGTGGGGCACGACGTATCAGGTCGAGCGGGCCGTGTTTGACGACCTGCTGATTCGATGCGCCGCGGAACAGGGGGCGGTCGTTCGTTTCGGCCACACCGTCCACGCCATGCAACCCGGCGCCGCTCCTACGCTCGACGTAACGGATGAAGCGGGCGATGCCTACCAGGTGCGAGCGCAATTCGTGCTCGACGCGAGTGGCTTTGGCCGCGTCCTGCCACGCTTGCTGGACCTTGAAACATCGACCCGCATGCCGTCCCGCGCGGCGATCTTCACGCACGTTCGCGACGGCATTGCGCCCGGCGTTACGGATCGCAACAAGATCTGCGTGGCCACTCATCCCGAGCACCGCGATGTCTGGTACTGGATGATCCCGCTGGCAAACGGCCGTTCGTCCGTTGGATGCGTCGCGCAAGCGTCTTTCCTCGACTGTCCCGAAGCTGAACGGGAGGCCAAGCTGCGCGCGCTTATCCGGCAGGAACCGACGCTCGGTGCGTTGATCGGCGACGCGCCGTTCCTGATGCCTGTCAATCATATCGGCGGCTATTCGGCGAACGTCGAGTGGCTGCACGGCCCAGGCTATGCCTTGCTCGGCAACGCGGGCGAGTTTCTCGATCCCGTGTTTTCGTCAGGTGTGACGATCGCGCTGCGTTCCGCGCATCTCGCTGTGCAGACGCTCAAGCGCCAGTTCGCCGGCGAGGCAGTCGACTGGCGGGCGGAATACGACGTGCCGCTGCGCAAGGGTATCGATACATTTCGTGCGTTTGTCGAGCGCTGGTACACGGGCGAGTTGCAGGACATCATTTTCTATCCGCACCAGACACCGCAGATCCGGCGCATGGTTTGCGCCGTGCTCGCAGGCTACGCGTGGGACGAGTCCAATCCGTATGTCGCGGACCCCGTGCGCAGGCTGACCGCGCTGCATGAGTTTTGCAAAAGCGCTTGAGTCCGGCGCTCAGGAAAGCGTACCGCCATGCGAGTTCGGCATAGCGGCAGCGCTCGCTAAAGAGAGGGGGCTACCGGTTAAGCTTGACGACGATTTCGGCTACATGCTTGCCCTGGAACCGGGCGATGGCCAGTTCGTTGTCGCTCACCTGACGCTTGCCGTCCGTGCCTGCCAGGGTCGACGCCCCGTAAGGCGAGCCACCCGTAATCTCGGTCATGTTGACCAGCCCGCTACAGGAGTAAGGCACCCCGACGATGACCATGCCTTGGTGCAGCAGGGTGGAATGAAAAGACGTGATCGTGGTTTCCTGGCCGCCATGCTGCGTTCCTGTCGACGTAAACACGCTGCCGACTTTTCCAACGAGTAATCCTTTCACCCATAGGCCGCCCGTCTGGTCGAGGAAGTTTCGCATCTGCGCGGCCATGTTGCCGAACCGCGTAGGGGTGCCGAAGATGATGCCGTCGTAGTTCGCCAATTCGTCAGGAGTCGCGACGGGCGCCGGCTGGTCGAGCTTCACGCCGTGCTTGGCGGCTATCTCTTCGGGAATCGTTTCCGGGACGCGCTTCACGGTGACTTCGACGTTTGGAACCGACCGGGCGCCTTCCGCCTCCGCAGCCGCCATCGTTTCGATGTGGCCATACATCGAGTAGTAGAGCACCAATATCTTTGCCATAGCTTTCTCCAGGAAGGACCTGCGCGTTTGCTCAGGTGGGTTGCAGTTGACAACGCATCTACCACTTTTAGACCTGCTTATCGTATTTCGGTCCCGCCGTCTTGCCGTCTTGCCGGCGAGCGTTAGCGACTCGTATGACGAGACTGCAAGCAATCCCGTCGGCATCAGGCGAGCATCGATCCCGTGTCGATAAACCGCTGGTGCCAGGACAGTGCCTCGCCCGGCAGCGAAGGGGCATGCTGGCCGTAGGAGTGTTCCTTGGCGCGCTGGAAGTACTCGGCCAACGCGCTCCGATAATCGGGATGCGCACAGTTCTCGATGATTACCTTGGCGCGCTGCTTGGGCGATAGACCCCGCAGATCGGCCAGGCCCTGTTCGGTCACGATCACCTGCACGTCCTGCGTGATGTGGTCGACATGGCTCGCCTGCGGCACGATCGCGGAAATCTTCCCGCCCTTAGCGATGGATGGCGTCATGAAGATCGAGACGTAGGCATTGCGGGCAAAATCGCCTGAACCCCCAATGCCGTTCTGGATTCGCGATCCCATGATATGAGTTGAATTGACGTTGCCGTATATGTCGGCTTCGATCAGGCCGTTCATGGCAATGCAGCCCAGGCGCCGGATCAGCTCCGGATGATTGCTGATCTCCTGCGGGCGCAGGATCATCTTGTTTTGGAAACGCGCCATGTCGGCGTTAAGCCGGGCAGCAGCCTCTGGGCTGAGTGAAAAGGCGGTAGCGGACGCCATGCGCAGCTTGCCTGCGCTAAGCAAGTCCAGCATCCCATCCTGGATCACTTCGGTGTAAGAGGTCATGTTCTCGAACGGGCTGTCCAGGAGCCCGGTGAGGACTGCGTTCGCGATGTTGCCCACGCCGGACTGGATCGGCAGCAGCGAGGCCGGCAGGCGGCCCTTGGCGACCTCGTGACGCAGGAATTCCAGAAGATGCCCCGCTATGGCTTGCGCCACCTGGTCAGGCGGCGCAAACGGGAGATTTCGGTCGGGCGCGTGGGTCTCGACAATCGCGACGATCTTGTCGGGGTCGCATCGAAAATAGGGCTCGCCAATGCGGTCGTCCGGACGCACGAGCGGAATAGGGACGCGGTTGGGCGGAAGCGCGGTGCCGTAATAGATGTCGTGCATCCCTTCGAGCGCCTCATGCTGCCAACTGTTGACTTCCAGGATCACATGCTGAGCCCGGTCGAGCCACGTCTTGTTGTTGCCGACAGACGAGGAGGGAATGAGCGCGCCATCGGGCCGGATGCCGGTGATTTCGATCACCGCGGTGTCGAGCGGACCCAGGAAGCCCTGCCATGCCATCGGCGCCACCTGGCTCAGATGCATGTCGAAATATTCGATCTCGCCGCGATTGATCTTTTCGCGGACGATCGGGTCGGAGTTGTAGGGCAAGCGGAACTCGATGCCGTCCGCCGCGGCAAGCGCGCCGTCCAGCTCCGGGCCAGTCGATGCGCCCGTCCACACGCGCACGCGGAACGGGTTGCCGGCGCTATGTTCAGTCTTGATTTTTGCGGCGAGCGCTAGCGGTACGGCCTTGGGATAGCCAGACCCCGTGAAGCCGCTCAGCCCGACGGTACTACCCGATGTTATGAGCGATGCTGCACTCTCGGCGCTCATCACCTTGGGCAGTAGTTTGCTACAACCGATTCGCTTTGAGTCAGTCACGCTAGCCTCCGCGCTTTTCCTGCATTGTTCTGCCTTTACAGGCAGAAAAATTGTCGCACGTCCCATAGTAAAGGAAAACCAGTTTCAGGCCTGGCCATTGCCTATCACGCGCATATTTCGTGCTCATCGACGAAGCCGCCTGGGTGTTTACGCGAACTGCTGCTGCGATATTCTCGTCAACTGCTGCTGTTGTCGGACTAACTGAAAGCGCATTATCAGATGCAACAGAGGCCGATCCCTCGTTCGGCATTTAGGGGTAAATCATGAGTTTTCTGAGAATGCTGCGAATCGTGTTGTGGAGCTTCTTTGGGGTGCGCAAGTCCGCGTCGCATGAGGAAGACTTTGGAGCGATCAAGTTGCCGCTTTTACCCTTTATAGCGGTCGGGCTTGCGGCCTCGTTCGGTGGATTGCTTTTTGGACTGGCGAGGTTGGCGGTCGTTGCGGCGCATTGACCACCCAAGCGAGTGCTGCCGCGTGCGGCGTTCTGATCGACACGGATCGGGGC
>NZ_JBAUSA010001272.1:0-5325 GCF_049581465.1 Caballeronia sp.
AATACGATATACACAACCATGGCCGTCACCACCGGTGGCTGGGAAAAAAACCGCGCGACCGGCGACCGGCCACGCGCGGCCACACATGAAAAACAGAGAGCAGTGACGAATATCGTCAGGTTTGTCAGGTAGCTGCTCAGCCGCTCGATGCCGTCGAACACGCCCAACCCGCGAGCAAGCATTCGGTGCACGGTGATGTCGGCTTGGGCAGCAAGCGACAGCCACGCGATCGCCGCAATGCAGGCCGCCAGCAGCAGCGATGCGGTGCTAGGCGCGGCCAGTGGCGGCTCACTTACACCCGTTGCTGCAGAGTCGGCGTGCGACCGCAGCTTGGTTTCGACATGCTCGGACATGAGACGATCTTATACACGACCCGAGCGCTTTGCAGCAGGTTGCACGGCAGCAGCCGCAGCCGCAGGGTTTGGAGCTTCGAGTCAGGTTGTCTAGCATCGCATTAGTCCGGCGCCGCTAGCGCTTCAAGTAGAATCATAAGCATGCTACCCATCAAAACCGCATCGCCCGGCCCCTGCAGCGTGCGTCTGCAATACTGAACCACGCTGACCGCTTCGTGAAACCCACCAATTTCCGCCTGACCGCTGCGGTTGTCGCCAGTGCCCTCTTCATGCAGAACATGGATGGCACGATTGTCGCGACCGCGCTGCTGTCCATGGCGCGCGATCTCGGCGTCGACCCGGTTCATCTAAGCAGCGCGATTACGGCCTACCTGGTCGCGCTGACGGTGTTCATTCCGCTTAGCGGCTGGGTGGCCGACCGCTTCGGCGCGAAGCGCGTCTTCATGTGGGCAATCGCGACATTCACGCTGTCCTCCGTGGCGTGCGCCGCTTCCGGGAGCCTTTCCGCATTGATCGGCGCGCGGATCGTGCAGGGAATCGGTGGCGCGATGATGGTCCCCGTCGGACGCCTGATCCTGTTTCGCGGCAGGCTGGGGAAGGCATTTCGGCTGTCCGGCGAGGCAGTTAGGCGCGGGTGTTGGAGCGTTCGTGGACGCTTACCGTGCCTGTAATCGCCGATGTGGAGATCCACGCGTGCCACTGGGAAGCGAAATCGAATTCGGGGTCAAGTGCGAATGCCGCATCGAGTGCTTCGTTAAGCGTATTGCCACGCTGCAACGCGACAAAGGCCGCATGTGCAGCCGCTGAATGCACAAGTGTTGTGGGTCGCCACAGCGGACGCACGACGAGGGTCCACGACGGTACGTCGACATCCTGTGGGAACACCCCGCCCGGCTGATGCGCGAGCCAGATGTCTGTTATCGCATGCTGAGAGGCGATTGCCACGCATGCCTCGTTGACGACCAACCGCGCCTGGAGCAACCGCTCCTGACCGATCTCGATCCAGTGTTGCGGCGTGAAAGCTTCTACGTCCGCCGCGAAGCTTGCTACATGCAGTGACCATTCAAGGCGCGCCATGTCGCCGAAATAGCGAAAGCGTGAGTCTTGCTCGTACTGCTCGATGAAGCTCGGCAATGCATCGCCGAAGCCAATGAGGTCACCGCTCTCCGACGGATGCGCGCGAGCGTATGCGAGTGACAGCGCGTCGAAATAGGCGTCGCCGCCAAGCGCGAGCAACACGGGGTAGGCATTCGCGAGCGCCGCGCGCCATTGGCCGCGCACGTTGCCACGGTAAAGCGCGATGCGGCGGCGCAAGGCGTCATCGGCAGCGGCAAGGGCGCGTGTATCGGCCGCCTCGCCTCGATCGACCCGTCCCGGGTCCGAGCTGGATATCGGTGGCACAGGCTTCAGACGCGAAAGCAACGGCGGTTCATATTGCGCATCTCCAAGCGCCGCGGCAAACATTCGCTGGAGGGATTCAAGCTGCGTCGCCATTACTCGCCTTTACCGGAGTGGCGGTCGCATGGCCCTAGCGTGACCGGCCGCACCCGTGACATCTTATTGCGTGCGAGTTGCGCTTCGTCCAGCAAGACACTCAACGGCGGCACATCGGTGTCCCATTCGATCAACGTCGGCAATTCCTTGAAGCGGCCTAGCGCGTATTCATAGAGCGCCCAGACGGCGGGAGCGACACGTGAGCCATGATCGTCGATGACGGCGACGTCGGTCATGCGGTGCCCAGCCAGATGAATTTCACCGACCATGCCAGGCGGCAATGCATCCATCGCCGCGATCGCATCCTCGCCGTTATTGCACTGGTTCACGTACAGATTGTTGACGTCGAGCAGCACGCCACATCCCGTGCGTCGCGCCAGTTCGGCAAGAAACGCCGTCTCGCCGTACTGGTCGTCGCGGAATCGGACGTAGGCCGAAACGTTTTCAAGCAGGATTGACCGGCCCAGCGTCTCCTGCACTTGATTGACTCGCGAACTGAGATGAGTGAGCGATGCATCGGTCAGCGGCATCGGCAGCAGGTCGTTCAGGTAACCGTTGGACGTCGCCTCCCAGCACAGATGCTCGGAGATGACGGTAGGCTCGCTCCGCTCGACCAGGCGCCGGAGCTTGCCCAGGTGAATGAGGTCAAGTGGCATTCCAGAACCCAGCCCGAGGCCGACACCATGCAGACTAACGGGCAGATCACGTCGCACGGTATCGAGTACGTGCAGGTCATAGCCGCCATCGCCGAAATAATTCTCGCTGTGCACCTCGATCCAATCCACTGCGGGCGCCCCGTTGAGGAAGTCGCCATAGTGCGCGTGACGCAGTCCGACACCGACACCGGAGGGTGCCAACACAACCGAGGTGGTCGTACTCATATGACCCCCTGTGCGAACCTTGTTAAGACGCGACGATGGACCTTTGATGGGCTAAGCGTCATTTCCCGACCGTGCCGCCCATTTTTTCGCAGGTCCCCTTTGGCACGGACTTGAAGTCGCCCTTGTCATTGTCGACCTTCGACTGGCCCGCACAGCCATGCACGCCGGTCTTGCTCGCACAATCGTTCTGACCGGCCTTGGCGATGCCAAAGCACTGCACGGTGTCGTCCGCACGAGCGGTATTGATGCCGGTCGTGGCGAGGCCCGCGAGCGCAACGGCGACTAGCGCGTGCCGGTTGAGATTTGATTTCATCTTGCTTTCACCTTTGGAAAAGCGGCATTCGGTGGCCGTTGGTTTCATTGGGAGGTGTGCGTAGCTGCTTTATTTTCCTTGAAAAATCGCCGACGATGGGTCCACGTGTGACATGTCAATTCTTGCATGCCGTGCTCAATAGCCGCGTGGCATAATCGGCGCCACATCGTTATTACTCCGTGTCCTCTCGTCCCCAGCATGTTTAGCATTCGCCTACAAAAAATCGGCAGCCTCCTAGGATTGCTTGCAATCCTGATGGGCACGCTTGCGCCGACGATCTCGCAGGCGCGTGCCGGACACGACCGCTTAGGGCAGGCGCTGGCGACTTACTGCTCGGCCGACGCGGACACGCGTGCGGGATCGAATGACGGCAAGTCTTCCGATCCCGCAGCGTTGCACTGGCAGGCTTGTGCTTATTGCGGCATGCTCGCCCACGTGCCGGTCCTGCCGGGTTCGGCACTCGCTTTCGTGGCCACGCAGTTGGTCACGCGCGCGCCGGACCATGCAACGCACCACGAAGTACGCGTACCGTTCCTCTACACCGCGGCCCAGCCGCGTGCGCCCCCCGTCCTCTCCTGACTCGTTCTGAACTCAGCCGCGTAACCGCGCTGCATGAGTAGCCGGATGTCGCCGCGCAGATGCGTCGACGCTCAACGACAATTGGAGAAGGACAATCATGCGAACGCTTTTCAAGCGACACGCGGCGCCTGCACGCGTCGCCCTTATGGCGGTCGGCTCGGCCGCCTGTCTCGCCGGTTCGCCCGCAGCTTCGGCTCACGCAGTGGTTGGCGACCGCGTATTTCCGGCGACGCTGACCGTCGACGACCCCGGAGTCGGCGACGAATTCGACACCCAGTTCGGCCATATCAAGAGTCCGACGGGTAACGGCGATGATATGAACATCAACACTGTGTCCTACGAGTGGGACAAGCTGATCACGCAGAATCTCGCGTTTAGCATTGCGAGTGACTACGTTAGCCAGAACGCACCGAACGGTGGCTCGGCCAAGGGCTGGGACAACATCACGGTCGGCGCTAAGTACATGATCTATGCGAATGCGCGCCATGAATTCATGGCATCGATCGGTCTCGAGGCTGAAATTGGCGGCACGGGCTCAAGATCGATTGGGAACTCGTATTCGACGTTCACTCCGGACTTCTATTTCGGCAAGGGCTTCGGCGACCTGCCGGCCTCGCTCAGCTACCTGCGGCCTTTCGCGATCACCGGCGAACTTGGCCCGAACCTGACGACTGCATCGTCCGATAACGGGCCGAATTCGTTCGGCTGGGGCTTGACGTTGCAATACAGCATTCCGTACTTGCAATCGCAGGTTAAAGACCTCGGGATTCCGCAGCCGTTCAGCAACGTGTTCCTGGTCGTAGAAGCGCCGATGAGTACGTGTACGGCGGGCGCATGCGCCGGTCAAACAACAGGGACCATCAACCCGGGCTTCCTCTGGCTTAACCGCTACGGCCAGTTTGGTGTCGAAGCGCAGATTCCGGTCAATCGCCGGACCGGCAATCACGTCGGTGTGCTGTTCGATGCTCACCTGTATTTCGACGACATCTTCCCCAAGTCTCTTGGCAAACCACTCTTCAACTAGATGAAAACCGCTCTCCTGAACTCACTTACGGCGCGCGGCCTTGTCGCCGCGCTCACACTGACTTTCGCCCAATTCGCCCATGCCCACGCCTATCCGACCCATCAGGTGCCGTCCGCCGGTTCGACCGTGCCCACCTCGCAAAAAGAGGTGGCAATCGATTTCGACGATGGCCTTGAGCCCGCGTTTAGCTCAATCACCGTGACCGATGCGCAGGGAAAGTCGGTCACGAGCGACAAGGCCGTGGTCGATCCTGCAAACAAGAAACACATGTCGGCGGCGCTCAACCCGCTGACGCCGGGCGGCTACTCGGTCGCGTGGGTAGCGGTGGCCGCTGACGGACATCGCACGCAGGGTCACTATAGCTTCACGGTGAAGTGACGATGGTGCCCCTCGTTGTGATGCAGATCGCAGTCGCTGCAGCACAGGACGTGCTGTTTGCGATCGCGGTGGGGGCGTTCGCGTGCGGCGTGATGCTTGGGCGGGATGCTCGGGCCACTCAGGCTTTCGCCGCCACGCTAGGCCGCTTGCGACTCTTCGCGCTGTGCGTGCTGGCGCTCGCCTGCTGCCTCTACCTGTGGTTGCAGGCAACGGTGATGAGCGGCGGGCCGCTCACTGAAGCGGGGCAGGCGGTGACGGCTGTGCTGACACAGTCGCACTACGGTATGGCGTGGACGGCTGGTT